>NZ_BMOE01000017.1:0-54588 GCF_014646915.1 Deinococcus aquiradiocola
ACCAGTCCAGCGTTCAGGGCGCGTTTGACGTAGTTCTGGACGGTAGTTCGTCCCAGCCTGACACTGCGACCGATGTCTCGGTCGCTGAGGTGGTGGTCGAACTTAAGTCGAAGGACATCCCGGATTTTTCGCATCGACACTCTCTTTTTTGGTCATCCTTCAGGATGACCGTGGAGTCTCGTGTGCTGGCAGAGAGGTGGACCGATAACCCGAGCGCCGGTGGCCCGATCAGCTCAGCACAGGTGGCCACGTCGACTGAGCGCGGGTGGCCCGAATGGGTGAGCATACGCACCAGCGTTTCTGGTCGGTCAAACGTGTGTCCAGTACGGGTCAATCCGAAGCGGCGATGACCCTGTCACCCGCGGGTGACAGGGTCACGACCACGCGCATCCACGTGCTATTCACCCACGCGTTCTCGAAGACTGAATGGGCAGCGGGTGGCGCAGGTCTTCCGGGACAGCACCCGACTGCACCGGGACGTGACGAAGGGAGCGTGTACGAGGGGAGTACACGCAGTAGGGTGAGTTCCTCACCCTGCGTCTGGACACGCTGCTGAACCGGGCGCCGCTGAAGTCGAAGGTGAACGAGCGACTCCGACTGGGAATCCTGACGCAGAGCTTGCTGGACCGAGTGTGACGGTTTGAAGGACCCGGACATTCCACCAACAAACAACACAGCGAGATGGAGCCTGCGGACGGTGGTGATGGCGAGGAAGGTCTTGCAGTGCAGCAAGAACGCGGTGGGTGCACAGACGTAACATGTGGATCAATTCCACGGTGGAGACCGCGCGGTTGCGCGGCCAGGACCCCGTCGCGGTCCTAACTGGCCTGATGCGCTGACCGGGTCCTTGATTTCAGACGACCGCTAATCACCGACCTCGGGCATTCAGCCACTCTACCCAAACCGGTTTTGAGCGCAGGCTTTTAACCCATTCCGCAGTTGAACGGTACCTCAGGTACTGTCAAATTTACTCCCAAATGCCAGAAAAAGCGGTGGGTGGAGCAGTATTCCGCACACCGGACGGGAGTCAAGCACATGGCTGTAAAACCCTCAATCTATCAGTCAAAAAATAACTTCAAATCAGCAGCCTGGAACCAAGGAATCTATTTTTACGACGGAGAAATTTTTCCTCTCCCAGTGCGGCTCATCGAATATTCGCTGACTGCTGACCAATAATTATCCTAACCACGTCGATGATCAGGTAGCTGGATTTGAATCTTCTTCCAAACCAGCGTTTTTTCGCTCCTGGAGCGGGAGCAACAGGCCTACGATATTTTGTGTTTTTTACTGTCCGGCGAAAAAAATAAGACTGTAAAATATAGATGCTTTCTAAAGGAAGTAAAATTGCCTTACGGCATATCACAGCACAAAGCTCTAATTTCTTGTCCGAGAAGCTGCGCAACCATGCGTCCGTGCGTTCTGTATGGACTCATTCCGCACTTTTTATCTGGCGGTTCATGGCTTGTACTTTAGCATTCTATCGAGAGTTAAATTTGGACAATGCTAGACGGCCTCCAGGAACGAGGCTGGGAACATTTTACCACAACTTAATTCAAAATACTAGTCCAAAGCTAAAATTTTTAGGAAACATGAAGGCAATTGGAATCCAATACGGCTTGGCAGATGGTAGGCCTGCGTGAAATCCGCCCGAGTTGACAAAGCGAACTTTTTGTGCGCAGCCTAAATATATGACCAGACGCGGCGGGCAATGGATGCAAAATATTTTGGGCGCGCCAACGTACAGCGAAGTAGATCTTTCTGTTGAAAAGCTGATTAAGTTTTCTTCAAATGATTTAGATCTAGCGAAAGGTTCAACCAAAACATATATTTCCAATCTTAAAAAGTACCTAACTTGTCAGAAGGAGTTTTTTGGTATAAGTGATCGTATTTCAATAGATTCTTATTCACGGCTAATGAAACTGAAAAAATCTGAGAGAGATTCTCGGGGTTTTACAGATACGATAATGTCAACCGTAAAAAAATATCTTATAGTTTCAAGCAACAAGGCGAAAAGTAAGGACGTAATTTATAAAAAGGAGATCGACAACGCGGTTATTCATTATGGAGTGAACGCTGCCAAAAAACAAAGGAAGATACTAAACTCTTCAAATAAAATTGGGTACGTCTTCAAATTCGAAAAATCTACTCAATTTTTTAAAGATTTTCAAAAAGACTACGAAAAATCCAATATCGAACTGAGCAATCCCACAAAGTTGAAAAGGCTCACAGATTTATCTCGATATTTTGGGAGTATTGATAAGATAGAAAGTAGAATGGAGTCGGGGGTCGCTGTAAGTTACTGTGAGATTTCACAGAACTTATCTGACATTATAAACCCGAAAAATACCGAGCGATTTGTAAAATTTATGATTTCGAGGAGAGGGAGTATAACCTTAACGATTATCGATACTCTCAGAACTATAACTCAGGCCTTTAGTAGCGAAACAGAATGGCTAAATTTATACGCGGATCCTTTAAATTCACATCACGATGAAGTAAGAAATTCGGCGCAAAGATCAGCAAGAAGAGGAATTCTAGATATTCTGGAGAAAGAATATAATGAAACAGGAGATATAAAATTTTCTCTTAGAAAAGCTGAGCTCTCAGAAGTAGGATCGAATATTTTTAATCTATTGACGCTGGACGAAAAGGTTATATTCACTAATCTAGCAAAGCAAGATTATTTCGATAAAACTGCCTCTCACACAAAAAAGATTACGGAAAAATACGAAATCGAATTACGGAAAATAGGAATGACTAGAAATCCTTTTCTACCTATTTCATCTCTTCTGGAACTTCATGATCCGTCTGAGCCTATCTCAATTGCCCTAATTAAAAATATGAGAGAAATACTTTTAATTAAAAGATCTCCACCAGATATTACTACGGCAAGACTTATGAGGGATCTTATTTTCGTTTATTTGATTAGTCTATGGCCGTTGAGGAGGTCACATTGGCTTAATATGAGATACTCTATCGACAATTCTGGTCATATTCATCTCTCTGAATCTGGAGATCTTGTTATACAAATTCCGGTCGAAGATTTTAAAAACAGAAATTCCCGTATGTTCAAGAAAATGAAATACAAAGGTGAACCTATATTTTTTCCTATAAAGTATTCCGACCAAAAAGAATTGATAGATCTGATAAAATTATACGTTAGAGCCTATTTACCCCTTCTTGGATTAAAAAATGGAGTCATGTTTTACAATAGCGAATCTACTCTAATCGATAGCTGCAAAAAATGGCAAGAGCGATATTTACATCCAGTCTGTGACGAAATGGGAATAGCCAGACCACTGTTGTTCGGCGTCCACAGCTTCAGGCACATCTGCGCCACCACCATACTGAGACTCTACAAGTCGCCCCAACTCGCAGCTGACCTGCTCCTCGATACCCTAACTTCCGTCCTGAAATTCTACTCGGCCTACCTGCCGAGCGAAGGTTGCCAGGAAGCCATTCAGAACAACATCAATCGCCGCAAAGCCCTGGAAGGAAGATTAAAATGAACGATCAGCCTCATCATCAGGGAAAAAGCACTTTTACAGCTCGTGTCATCACTGTCGACCCCGCCACCACCCACATCACCCAGAATCTCCTCTACGGCAACGCATTCACCACTGCCAGAAGTACCGCACATGAACTTCAACCACGAAGTCTCAAGCGGAAGTCCCTCGACCTGGAGGCAGACGTCGCTGCCATCACCGCAGATCAACTCTCGGAGCCACGTGGACACAGAGGAGCACGTGTCGACTACGCACACGACCACACCCTACGTACCGACAGTCAACACTTCGTCAGAGACGCCGCCGTGATGCGGTGGCTCGAAAACGAAGCGTTCAACTTACAGACTGCCCGCAGGTTCCATTTCGGCCTGAAAAGCGGCCAGAATTACTCACGTGCATTGATTTTCCCTCTGATCGACGCATCCGGGCAGCCAAGAACACGCCGCATCTACCATGGTCTGCCCGGCATCACACGGTTCACCGGCCCACCCAGAAACACGTGGACGCTCGGCCCACCGA
This sequence comes from Deinococcus aquiradiocola, assembly GCF_014646915.1. Lineage (NCBI taxonomy): Bacteria > Thermotogati > Deinococcota > Deinococci > Deinococcales > Deinococcaceae > Deinococcus > Deinococcus aquiradiocola. The sequence continues at coordinate 4,026 of NZ_BMOE01000017.1, forward strand.
CCACGTACTGGGCTACGCCCATCCAGCAGCAACCCATCGTCATCATCTGCCACGGCTTCACCATGACCTGGCGGTTCGCGCAGTTCATCGCCGGCACGTCACTCGCCCAGCAGGTCTGCCTGATCACCAGCAGCAACCCCGACACCCTGCCGGAGGAATGGACGGATCCGAACTTCTGGGCGACCTGGCAGGAGATCTACTTCGCCTGCGACAACGAAGTACAGGCTGAACTGCTCACGGAAGCCCACGCAAGTATCGGGATGGCCTCAAGACAACTCCACCTGCTCCTTCCCCCCACTGGCCAGACCTGGCGTGGATTCATGGCTCTTGGAGGCACGGACGAACTGCTCGTCAAGCAACTCCAGACCGCAGGCCTCCCCTTGACCGAGGAGAGCGAACCCGCGCCCCCACTCGAAGAGGTGCCGACCAATGCCCTGCTGGACGTCAACATGACCTTCAGCAACGGGGCCCTCCACTACCCCTTCTACCGGTACAGGGCGGCCAGCCCGACGATGTCACTGATGGAATCTGAGGTGCCCCTTCCGACGATCGAACGCTGTGTTCTGCGTAGCGACGGGAAGGTTCTCAGGGTCGTGCCACTCCCGGCGCGCCCGATGGATGGGGGACCGACTCTGATGCTCGACGACGGCTCGCTCATAGAAGACCTGCCCGCCACGCCGGCATCCGTGGTGACCTTCAGCCATAAGGCGATCGAAGCTTTCCAGACGGGCCAGATCAACCGGCGTCCGGCAGGATCCCGGACTGGGCGTGAGCTGCTGGATGCAGTGCGTCAGGCACTGTCGACGTCCGTCCCTGAACTGCAGCAGGAAGAAAGCCTGATTCTGGCGTACACTCTTTTCCTTTCGTATGTTCAGGCGATCTTTCCTGTGCTGCCAGTCGTTCGCGTGGATCTCCCGCACGTGCAGGATCGGCTGGCTATGGAACTTCACGCGCTCGGCTGTAACGCCGTTGAGCTCCCGGTTCAGGTGGGTCTGGACGTCCTGACGAGCGCACTGCATTCTTCGGGGGGGCTCGTGATTGTGAGAGGCGATGAACAGGGGGAAGCTCCTCTTACGGTCGACCTGATACAAGTGCTGAGGCGGGCGTGCCTGCGTCAAACTGCGATTTCTCCTGTCCTCGATGCAGGTTCAGGCTCACTTCGACTGATCAGCACCAAAGCGCTCACGGTGCTTTTTCATCCTTCGAGCCTGCCCGCCGATGGAGCGGCTGAACTCGTGATTTCTGATTCAGTTCGCGGCAAGGCAAAACCAGGACCAGTCCAGGCCTCCGCAGCGGAGCGGTTCAGGCTCCGGCAGGACCTGCACATCTGGGGCATGGAACAGGCTGTTCGCCTCAGCACCACCGATGTGGACAAAGCGTACCCGGCCATGTGGACCGACCCTCGCATCAAGGCGATTATTGCTGTTGCTCTGGTGGTTGGGGATCACAAGTCCACCGATCTGCTGGTCAGTCAGCTGGCCCTGCGGGGCTTCGCCAGGTTGAAGGGCAAGAAGAGCTGAGCGGTGGCCGCACGGCGGCAGGCAGCGGAGAGGGGCGACATCGTCGGTGTCGCCCCTCTCCGCTGCCTGTCAATGCTTGGCGCATCAGGGGTACGCCGATCGCCGAACAAAAATAGACTATAAGTGATATTTTGAGCCGTGTCTTCATCAGCCCGCCTGCCAAACGAGGGCAATCCCACGAACCCAAACGCCGTCATGGCAGGCGCCCGCGCCGTACTCTCCGCCTACCGGGCACTCAATCTCCTCGAAGGGCTCGATCCCGGCGAATCACTGCTGGCAAGTCAAGCCGAAGACTGCCTCAAGCTCTCGCGGTTGATCGTCGGGATTGGCACCACCCTCCTGACCCAGGATCACCACCCGCTCTCCGAGCTCCCGCTGGAAGTCAGACAGCGCCTTCAACTCGTCGGCAATAACCCCTCGACCCTGACGAGGGAAATGGAGTGGCTGCTCCTGAACGCCGTCCACCTTCTTCCCCAGGCCCCACACCGGGCCGCACCTTCCCTGATCGCCTGCGGCTCCCTTCTCGAGCAGCTGGTGATCAGCCGATATAGCCATGAACTTCCCGCCCCGGTCGTATACCGCTTCCGACCGATGAACGAATTTGACCACCTGATCTACAACACGTTGTACGCCCTGGCCTCGAATATCCTGCCTGGCATCACCCCACAGCCCTCCGTCCCGGGCGCACTGCACTGGCAGATGCTGATCGAGAACTGGAACCTCTACCTGATTCGTCAGAATGGGACTTCGTCACCCCCGACCGGGACGAACACCACCAAAGAAGCCGAGTGGACGAAGATGACAGTGATCGCGCAGGAATACCCAGCGGCCTCTGCGATGGAACTCTGCAAGATTCTCAACGTGACACCCGTACTGATGGCCACGTCGATCTACAAGTTCACGCAGGCACTCCTCAAGACCCTGAACACGCTGCAGCTGCATGCGCCACGACAGACGGATTTCGAATTCTTCCCGCCCGGCTCAGTCACGAATCAACCGGAACTTCCGATCAATCCAGACCAGCTCCCTGCGAGCACGTGATCGGGCATGCCGTTCGGTCCTGACCCCGAATCTCAACCCCGGGCTGTCCATCAGGCACGACACCTGGCGGCCATGTACGGCAGGAAGCCGCATCCGTCGACACACGTCTGGCAGACGTTACAGGTCAGGTTCTGCGGACGAAAGCAGTAACGCTGGTGCGACGTTGAGCGCTTCGGCGATCCTGCCGATGTTGTCGATCGCAACGTTTCTCTTGCCTCGCTCGATCTCGTTCACGTAGGTGACGTGAAGTCCGGCGGAGGCCGCGAGTTGTTCCTGGGTCATCCCGACCTGTTTCCTGAAGGCCCGCATGTTGTGGGCCAGTTGAAAACGGATCGGGTGAGGCGAACGCACCAGACAATGAAGAAGTTTTTCGGGACGGAAGTATATAGGCTATAAGTGATGTTTCGGAGTGCCTCTCATTGATCAGCGAAGCCCGGGCCAGCACGAATTTCCAATTAGGGCCATCAGGGGAACCCATCTCGGTACACTTACACATTTTCCTGGGCGTACCCAACCCTTCCGGACCACAGTTGCTCTGCCCGGCACGAAGAACATACTCTGAAAAATAACTTGCCAGAAGAGCACAGCCCGAATAAGCTTCCGTCCTTCGGCCGCCATATACTCACGCCATCCAGAACCACTTCAGTCTTTTCGCAGCCGCCCCGCAGGAAATCGAGAACCTCTCAGGGCCTGTAGCTGTCCGTCTCAGCGAACTTCAGGGCGATCTCCCAGTAAGTTCACCGGGCGTCTACATCACCCGGCAAGGCCCGGCGCCGGCGCCCCAGCGCGCCTGCGCCCTCCTCAAAGTTCCGAATCATGGAGTAGATGTCGTAAGCGTCCTTCGGTTCCCGGCGACCCAGCAGCGCCAGACATCCCGGGTCCGCCTGACGATCCGCGGCTCCGCCCCATGCCGGAGCACCTGGCCGACGCCTCTCATCGCCATGGTCCGCAGCCCCCGGACCCACAGCGGCCGGTGTCTGGTCAGCGTCACGCCGTCCGGGATCAGCAGGTCGATCTCCACCGTGACGGACGATCCCCCAGGTCGGCCGTTACGGCGAGCTTGAAGGTACGCAGTTCCGGGTGCTCGCTCGACTCACTGCGTTGGAAGTCACCTGCACGACGTGGACCGCACGCCCTGATGGACCGGCTGATAAGCGCGTACGAGCGGGCCCCACGGGCCGAGCAGAACCTTGCTGGAGACCTGCCCGAACGGTATAACGCCGCGCTCGGATTTCAGCCGAACGGCGACGCACGGTACACTCGGCGGACGCATGACCGACCACACCGCCGACGACCGCGCATCCCTGAACCGGGCACGCCGGGCGGGCCTCACGGACCGGCAGGCACGCATCAGCCTCGACCTGACGCGCGCCACCCCGCACCACCTGGCACCCGGGCAGCACCAGAAGAACCTCGTCCTGGCGTACTGGCAGGCCAGAACGGACGCCGACACGTACTACGCGCAGGTACGGGCGTTCGCGGACGCGCACGGCCTCACGTCCCGCACCCGGCCCGGCACCGTCAAGGACGCCAACCGCAGCGTCGAAAAAATGAAGAACGCGCCGGACCGCGTTCCTGTCGACCTGCTCGCCGCGACACTCACCGCGACCAGCGTCGATCAGATGTACGACGCGGCCGTCCTCGTCCCGAACGCCTTCCACGTAGTCGGCTTCCGGGACCGCATGATCGAACGAGCGAACTCCGGGTATGGCGACCTGCAGTTCACGGTCGATCTCGGGGCACACCTCGCGGAACTGAAGATCGTGCACGCCCAGTTCGACCACATCGACCGGTACGAGCACCGCGTGTACGAGATCAGCCGCGGTATCCTGGCCGCCGCCTCCGACGAGCTGGACGTGCCGGAGGAGATCGTGGTGCTCGCGCTGAACGCGGCAAGTCGCCAGATGTACACTGAGATCTGGCAGGCGATTCTCGACGCCGAGAACGGAGGACCGCAGTGAACCGAATCAAAACCCCGCAGTACTACGTGTACGACGGCCTGCCCGTCAAACTCGAACCGACCCCCCGCGGCGGACTGAAGGTCAAGGTGTTTCAGCGCGGCACGAAGACCTTCAAGGGCGACTCCACGTACCTGTCGCACCTGCTGTACGACCGGGACAACCTCGCGCGGGAAGTGACGGTCGAGGAGTTCAGGCGCCAGGTCGGGCGACTCCACAACTACCGCGGCGTGAAGCGCGCGGCGAAGGCCTACCCGTACCTCCGCCCCCTCCCACTCGCCCACTGAACCCGGAACCTGAGACGCGCCGCATCCCTCGACAGGGAGCGGCGCATTCTTCATGTCTGCTCAGTCCCGCACCGTCGCGGGCCGCCGCGTTTCAACACCGATGTGCGGGAAGAGAACACGCGCTGGACCGCGCACACAGATCCTCAACGTCGCGGGCTAGGTCGTCTCCGGGGTGGGGGCAAGCGTCTGCAGGCCCCGCACGATACATGCGGGCCCTCCGCTCAAGATTCAGCGCGGGCGCGCAGGGACGGTGCGTTTCCAGACGCTGTACAGCACGCCCACCATCACCACGCAGAGGCCCTGCTGGAATTCGAACACGGTCCCGTGCGCCCACGTGGCCGACACGAACACCCCCACGAACAGGGCCGACAGGGCGAGCAGCATCCACGTCCACACGAGCGGGTAACTCTCCGGCATCTCCTTGAACCCCCGTACCTCCCATTCAAGCACTCCATGGGACGGTGTGCCACGGCAAGCCCCGTGCATGCTTCCTGAGACTGAAAGCCCTGCACTCGCTCGCTTCGTCAACATCACCGACGCCGGCGGCACGTACGGAGACGTCTGCGGACTCGATGACCATCCGACACCCATCCTCGCAGACGCCCCGTCTCCGTCCGGACATCCCAGCAGCCTCGTCGCATTCTTGCCCCAGCACGCCCCACGCAGCCTCCGGGGGTGCTGTTGATGGTCGAGGGTGGATGCGGTGACCGTCCTGCCGCGCAGGGATCACGCGTAGATCAGGCAGCCGCGCTCGCGCAGGGCGCTGAAGGCTTCCGGCAGACGGGTCAGCCTGTTCCACCGTACATCCAGCCGTTCGAGGTTCGGGAGCCGTGCCAGCCACTCCGGCAGCACCGACAGGGCGTTGGCGCGCAGGTCGAGCACCCGCAGGGCCGTCCACTGTTCGAGCGAGGCCGGCAGTGCCTCCAGCGCGTTGAACCGCAGGTCGAGTTCCGTCAGCCGCTCCAGGTTCCCGAGGCTCTCCGGCAACCCGGTCAGGGCGTTGCCCTGCAGCGACAGCTTCTCCAGCTGCGCGCACTGCCCGAGGCTTTCCGGCGCCCTGGAGAGCCGGTTGTTCATCAGGTGAAGTTCGCGCAGGGACCCGAGTTCGCCGATGCTGTCCGGCAGGACCGTCATCCGGTTGTTGTATGCCCGGACCTCCTCGAGTTCACCCAGTTCGCCCATCCAGTCCGGCAGGTGGTCCAGGGCGTTGTCGGTGACGTTCAGGTACTGCAGGGCCGTGAGGGAACGCATCGACGCCGGGAGGTGGCGCAGGCGGTTGTTGCTGAGGTACAGGAACTGCAGGGCGTGCAGGGTCCCGAAGACGTCCGGCAGGTGATTCAGGGCGTTGTGCCCGAGGTCGAGCATCCCGAGCGCCGTCAGTTGCCCGAGGGCGTCCGGGAGGACATCGAAGGCGTTGGCGGAGAGGTTGAGGGTGCGCAGGTCGGTGAAGGTCCACAGCCAGTCGGGCACGCCGGTGAGGTGGTTGTTGTACGCGCTGAACACGCGCGCTCTCCTGCACCTGTGCAGGGTGTTGGGCAGGACGGTGAGGTGCATGCTGTTGAGGTGGACGTGATCGGTGGTGAAGGCCGGGTCGCGGGACAGCGCGGCGAGCAGGGCTGCACCACGTTCGTGCTGTGGGTGCTGGTGAAGGAGGGCAGGCCCTGCGGGTCCGGCGTCACTGCGGTTCATGCTTCACGGTACCAGCGGGGAACGGCGGCCTGAACGTCATCTGCGTTCGGGCCAGGGATTCAGTGTGCCGGAGCCTTCGGTGCGCTGCACGCGCGTCCGCGACCCGCCGGGACGGGCGCGGGGCGTTTTCCTCACGGCGGGCCGCTATCGTTGAGTTCGTGGTTCCTCTTCTCCGACACGACCGCGGCACCCTCGTGATGAGTGACGTGCCGGACGTCGTCCGCTCCCTCTTCACCTGGGACGCCCGCGGTCAGGTGTACCGCGCTCCCGGCCGCGCCTACCGCGAAATCAGCGAGGTGCTGCGCGCCCACGCCGCCCCGTACCGGGACGAGGCGGCCGCCTTCCAGAAGCTCGACCTGACCTTCGGGCGGGACGTCACCCCCTACCCGCACCAGACGGAAGCCCTCACCGCCTGGAAGCGCGCCGGGCGTCAGGGCGTGATCGTCCTCCCCACCGGTGCCGGCAAGACCCTCGTCGCGCAGCTCGCCATGCGTGACACGCCGCGCAGCACCCTGATCTGCGTGCCGACCCTCGACCTGCTGCACCAGTGGTACGCCGGGCTGCTCGCCGCGTTCCCCGACGCCAGCGTCGGTCTGCTCGGTGGCGGCAGTCACGACGAGACGCCCGTCCTCGTCAGCACCTACGATTCCGCCGCCATTCACGCCGAACGCCTCGCCGACCGGTACGGCCTGATCGTGTTCGACGAAGCGCACCACCTGCCGAGCGATTTCACGCGCGCCATCGCCGAGATGAGCCTCGCCCCGTACCGCCTGGGCCTCACCGCCACGCCCGCCCGCTCCGACGGCCGCGAAGCGGACCTGGACACATTGATCGGCAGCGTCGTGTACCGGCGGCGTCCCGAGGACCTGCGCGGCGGGGCGCTGGCCGATTACCGTGAGGTGCAGATCCTAGTGCGGCTCAGCCCGGCGGAACGCCAGCAGTACGACGAGCTGATCGCGTTCCGTAACCGCTTCCTGTTCAAGATGAGCATCCAGCTCGGCTCTCTGGACGGCTGGCAGCAGTTCCTGCGCAGCAGCGGCACCCCGGACGGCCGCCGCGCCATGCTGGCCCACCGGCAGGCGAAGAGCCTCGCGTACGGCACGGACGGGAAGCTGCGGGTGCTGGAGGAGATCCTCGCGAACCACGCCGGCGAACGCACCCTGATCTTCACGGATGACAACGCCACCGTGTACCGCGTCAGCCGGGAGTTTTTGATCCCGTCCATCACGCACCAGACGCCCGTCAAGGAACGCCACGCCGTGCTCGAACGCTTCCGGTCCGGTGCGTACCAGGTGCTCGTGACGAGCCGTGTGCTGAACGAGGGCGTGGACGTGCCGGAGGCGAGTGTGGCGGTGATCCTGAGCGGCACCGCCACCGAGCGCGAGCAGACCCAGCGGCTCGGGCGGATCCTGCGGCGGGCCAGGGGGAAGAAGGCGACGCTGTACGAGGTGGTCACCGAGGGCACCAGCGAGGAACGCGTGAGTCAGCAGCGCCGGGGGCAGTGGACGCCGGGAAGTCAGGCGGGTCCGGTGTGGGAGTCGGTGAATGCTCCCGACTGAACTGCTGATGTTCCGCGTCAAGGCGGGGATCGTCGAGCCGAGGCGGTTGAATCCCACGCCCGGTCACCTGACGCTGGTGGCGGCGCTGTGTGGGGCGTTCGAGGCGCACGTGAACGACAAGCGCGCGCAGCTCGAGGAGGACTTGCGGGCACTGGAGGCGGGCCGCAGCGACTACCGGGTGGTGCGGGGTCTCGCGCACCTGCTCGCCCAGGACCACGCGGTGTTCGAGACGGGCGGCACGGTCGAGCCGGGCACGGTGCGTGAGACGGTGTTCTCCCTCGCGCAGGGTCAGCCGCCCAGCCGGGCGAGATCGGCACGCATCCTGGAGGACGCCTCGACCCGTCTCGGGCTGGGCAGTGCGGAGGAGGCGCTCGACCTGCTGTACGCGGACCTGCCGGACCAGCAGCGGCTGGTGAGCTTCGAGGCTCCGGACCCGGTGCCGCTGCTGCAGCGGTTCGAACTCGCGCAGGCGCAGGGGGTGCTGTACCGGGCGTACAGCCTGATCATCACCGCGCACCGGAACGAACCGGCGCGCTACAAGCAGCTGCTGCGGTACACGAAGCTGTTCGGGTTGATGGTGACGGTGGAGGGGGACGCGGACACGGGCTTCACCCTGACGATGGACGGCCCGACGAGCCTGTTCGGGAGCACCACCCGGTACGGGCTGGCGCTCGCGAAGTTCCTGCCGGCCCTGCTGCACGTGACGCGGTGGGACCTCACGGCGGCCGTCAAGCCCAGGAAGGACCTGGCGTGGGTGGACCCCTCGGATGAGGAGTGGTCGTTCCAGCTGACGAGCGAGGACGGGTACGTCAGCCACTACAAGGAACCGCAGGAACATGACAGCGCCCTGGAGTCCGGTTTCGCGGAACGGTTCGAGAAGCTCGGCACGCCGTGGACGCTGGAGCGGGAGGTGGATCTGGTGCCAGTGCCGGGCGGGGTGATCATCCCGGACTTCCGGCTGGTGCACCCGGACGGGCGGAGCGTGCTGGTGGAGATCGTGGGGTACTGGCGGCCGGAGTACCTGCGGAAGAAGTTCGAGCTGCTGCGGCGATCGGGGCGGACGGACGTGATCGTGGCGGTGTCGGAACGGCTGAACCTGGAGAAGGCGGGCGTGAAGACCACCGATTTCGGGGAGCGCGTGGTGTTCTTCAAGGGTGTGCTGAACCCGAAGGTCGTGCTGGAGCTCGCCGAACGCATGGCCGCGAACTCCTGATCGGGGTCCGGGTCACGCAGCCAGGATTCAGTGGCGGGTGGCATGAGCATCCACGAAGGCCACGTGACGCTGCGCCGTGATCTCGTACCGGTCCCGTTCAAACTCGCCCGTGTCGCCGTGCACTTCAGAGCGTTCCGTCCTGACCCGGCGCCCGTCATGGGACTCGACCGCCAGACCGTCCTCGCTGTAGACGATCGGCTGTCCCGCCGCGTGCGGCGGGACTTGAGTTCCGGATGCTCACGTCCTGCATCGTGGCGTTCCGGGGCCGTCGTGAAGCCCGTCGTCCTCCCCCCATCTGCATCACTTTCTCTCCTGGCTGGTCTTTCCTGTGGACTGTTCCGGTGCTGGCGTCCGTGCAACTGTGCGGTCTTTCGGGCGGTGGGGGAAGTCCGGGCAAGGGCACATGACCGGCGCCGCAGTGAATTGGCAAGGAAATACCTAAACTGACAGGTGTGGGCGCATACCTGGAGATCGACCGCTTCGGCCGCAGCCTCATTCCCAGGTCCCTGCGTGACGCGCTGGCCCTGCAGCCCGGCGCGCAGCTCGAAGTCGAACTCGAAGGCGGCGCCATCCACCTGCGCCCCGCCGCGCGGGACGCACAGGTCAACCGGCATCACGGTTGCCTGATCCTCAGCGCGGACGGCGTCATCACCGGCGATCCAGTGCAGGACCTGAGAAACGAGCGGCTGAACGAGGTGCCCGGTTCGTGGAAGGACTGAGCGACCTGACCGTGCGCTGGACCGTGCTTCCGCTGGGTGAGACGGACGACCTGAACGCCATGGCCCGCTGCCGCAACCTGGGACTGCAGGGCGGCGCAGTCTACGACCCCCTGATCGCGCAGGCGGCCGTGCACGCCGACGTGACGGGGCTGGTCACCCTCAACGCCAGGCACTTCGTGCGGCCCGGTGACGACGTGCAGCGGCGCGTGATCGCGCCGGACACCTGAACCGGCAGCAACGACTTTCCGTGGCAGGCGGGTCAGGCCGGGGCTGCTCCGCTTGCCGTGTCTGCACCTTGAGGACGGCCGGCAGCGCCTTCATGAATACGGCCCCCTGCTGCGCCGCCTGACGTCGGGTGCGAATTCCCTGAACCACCTCGTGCATCCGCGCTGGCGCTCTCCCCTGGGGGGCCGTGGGGAGATCACTGTGCGGTTCCAGATGGGCCGTCAGGCGTACGGTCATCCGGCTGCTGCCACCGGACTGTGTCCAGGGTCCAGTCGATGTGCGGGGAGGCGTCAGACTGTCTGCCATGCCCCTCTCCCCGTTCCAGTTCGACAACTCCTACGCGCGGGACCTGCCCGGCTTCGCCGTGCCCTGGCAACCGGCCACCGTGCCCGCGCCACACCTGCTGTTCTTCAACCGCACCCTCGCTCTCGAGATGGGCCTTGATCCCGAGGAGTTGGACGGACCTGACGGGGCCGCCATCTTCGCTGGCAACCAGGTCCCCGGGGGGGCCGAGCCGCTCGCGCAGGCGTACGCGGGCCATCAGTTCGGGGGGTTCTCCCCGCAACTCGGCGATGGCCGTGCGCTGCTCCTCGGCGAGGTCATCGACCCGTTCGGAAGGCGCCGCGACCTCATGCTCAAAGGTTCCGGGCGCACGCCCTTTTCCCGACGGGGCGACGGCAAGGCTGCCGTCGGGCCCATGCTGCGGGAAGTCCTGATCGGTGAGGCGATGCACGCGCTCGGCCTCCCCACCACCCGCGCCCTCGCCGTGACGGCCACCGGCGAGACCGTCCACCGGGAGAGGGCCCTCCCCGGCGCGGTCCTGACCCGCGTGGCCGCCAGTCACCTGCGGGTCGGCACCTTCGAATTCTTCAGTGCCCGGCACGAGACGGACCGCGTCCGGCAGCTGGCTGACTACGCCATCGCGCGGCACGACCCCGACCTGATTGGAACGGACGACCGTTACCTCGGCCTGCTGCGCCGGGTCGCGCAGCGGCAGGCGACGCTGGTGGCGGGGTGGATGAACGTCGGGTTCATTCACGGCGTGATGAACACCGACAACGTCGCCCTCTCCGGTGAGACGATCGACTACGGTCCGTGCGCGTTCCTGGAAGCGTACGACCCGGACGCGGTGTTCAGCTCCATCGACCACGGTGGACGGTACGCCTACCGCAACCAGCCGCCCGTGACGCGCTGGAACCTGGCGCGACTGGCCGAGACGCTGCTGCCCCTAATCGCCGGGCAGGACAGTCAGGAGGCCGTGTCGGAGGCCACCTTGCAGGCGACCGGGGTGATCGACGCCTTCCCGGTGTGGTACGAGGACGCGCTGCTGACGGGTCAGCGGGCGAAGCTGGGCCTGCACGGTGGGGACGACGCGACGGACCGCGCGCTCGCCGGGAACTGGCTGACCCTGCTGCACGGGCAGCGGGTGGACTTCACGCTCGGGTGGCGGAGGCTGGCCGACGCGGCAGGCGGGGACGAGGGGTCCCTCCGGGCGTTGTTCACGGACCCGCAGGCGCTGGACACCTGGCTGGCCCGCTGGCGGGAACGGGCGGGGAGTGAGGGCAACACGGCCGCGGACTGGACGGAACGGGCCAGGCTCATGCGCCGGGTGAGTCCGGTCGTCATTCCGCGCAACCACCGGGTGGAGGAGGCGCTGGCGGCGGCGTCCGATCACGGGGATCTCGAGCCGTTCAGGCGGCTGCTGGCCGCCCTCCGGCGGCCGTATGACGAGACGCCGGAACAGGCGGGTTACGCCACACCGGCCAGCGCGGAAGTCACGGCCTGTTACCGCACCTTCTGCGGCACCTGACAGGGCCGCCCAGAGCGACATTGATGTGGGTGGAGTTTGGTGGGGAGTCAGTCCAGTGGTTTCTGATCAGCAGTGGTTCCGATCGGATTCCAGCCCCTGTCAGCGCCAGCAAGCATGAGGGCGCCCGGCACCTGTCGAGGCGAGTTCTATACGTTCGTCTGTCACACTGCGGGCATGCGATCCCTGAGTGCACTGCTGCTGCTGGCGCTCTCCCCCGCCGCCCTCGCCATCAACCTCAACGCGCCCCTCAACCCTGACCCTGTCAGGACACCCGGCGACGTCCTCACCAGCGACCCCAGGGTCGTCTGCGTCAGTGGGTACACCAAAACCGTCCGCAACGTCCCCCAGGCCCTCAAGGAACAGGTGTACCGCAGTTACGGCATCACCTCCCGGGAGTCCGGCGAGTACGAGATCGATCACCTGATCAGCCTCGAACTCGGCGGCAGCAACTCCGTGCGGAACCTCTGGCCCGAGAGCTACAAGACCAACCCCCTCAACGCCCACGTCAAGGACACCCTCGAGAACAAACTGCACGCCCTGGCGTGCAGCGGGAAGATCACCCTGCAGCAGGCGCAGCAGGCCATCGCCAGCAACTGGCAGGCTGCGTACGTCCAGTACGTCGGTCCCCTCCCGGGCGGCGTGACGCCGCCCCCCGCCCCGAAGCCCGGTCAGACGTCCGGGGCCGCGACCGTCCCGGTCCTGCCTACCAGCACACCACCCAGCCCTCCTGTGGCCGCGACCACCCCGGTCCCGGCCCCCACGGCGGCCAGCGTGGCGCCCAGCGGTGGTGCGTGCCCGGCCAGCGCCCCCATCAAGGGCAACATCGGCAGCAACGGGAAGATCTACCACCTGCCGCAGGGCGACCCGAACTACCGCCGCACGCACGCTGAAGCGTGCTTCACCACGCCCGCCGCCGCACAGAGTGCGGGCTTCCGGGCCGCGAGGTAATCCATGACTGATGACCAGACGAAGGCCACCGTGCAGGATCAGACCACTCCGACCACCCCCCCCAGTCCCGAAGAGCACGCAGACATCCCCTGGATGGTCACGCAGGCGGACGGCACGCCCGGTGGGACCCCGACGGACGAGGAGCGCGAGATCGTCACAAAGGCGCACGCGCTGCTGCAGGCCGATCCGCACTTCCAGGCGCTGCCGTCCCCGGCACTGTCACGCGTCGAGATGAACCGGGGCGTGCCGTGCAGCGAGTCCGGGTGCCTGTACCTGCGCTACGAGGTGCCGGGTCAGACGCCGCAGGAGTTCTGGCCGCACTGGGGCAAAGCGGACAAGGTCAGCTGGAAGAGCGGACAGGTCAGTGTCCAGCAGGCGAAAGCATAAGTTGACACCCGCTGCATACCGGGCTATCTTAGAGAAATCAAGGCGACCTTCGGGCCGCCTTTCTTGTTGCGGTAGTGGGCTGGAATTAGACTCTGTTGGCGAATTCCCAGGTAAGCGAGAATGATGGGCAATGCTCCAGGTTTGACTTCAAGCGGCGTTGCGAGCATTCGCCGTTGACGTCAGTGTAGACCAAGGCGTGGCGTAGCCGAGCGCCGAATGACGGCGCTCGTGGTTGTACCAGCGGTGAACGTCCGGCATGGCCGCCCGCACATCGGCCATGGACTGCCAGTCCTGCCAGAAAGCGAACTGATATTTGTACGTTCGGTTGAGGCGTTCCAGGAGCCCTGTACCTCCCGGCTGGGAGACCTTGCAGCGCACCCAGCTGCCATACTTCAAACAGCCCTGTTGAAAGAGGTTACTGGTGAAATCGCTGCCCCCATCGCTCTGTACCAGGATGGCCGCATGGTGTCCCTCTGCACGCAGCACGGCGACCGCTTCGTCAAGCGTCAGCTTGGCGAGGTGCATGGACAGGCTCCGCACGACCCGGCTGGACAGCACCACCCGTGAAATGACGTCCAGCACGAAGTAGATCCAACAGACCCCATCAGGAAGCGACAACCGTGTTGCGTCGATTTGCACTCGTCGACCTACAGGCCAATCTTGCGGCACAGAAACCTTCGGTGAAGGTTTCCGGGTCTTCCGAGGCAGCGGTGGGTGGAGATGCAGCTCGCCCAAGGCCACGCGGATCTTGTGCAATCCGATCTCCTCGCCCTGGGCCTTGAGTCCTGATACAGCAATCGGTATCCGGAGGTGGGGTGTTGCAGCGCCGCCTGGCGCACCTTCTCGTAGAGCGCGTCGCGGTACTGCTGCTTGGCACAACGTGCTGGCGCGTTGTGCTGATGGTCCCGTAACCGCCAGTTAGGCACGCTGGCATACTGAGCGAACCGTCGTAGGCTGAGTTGGGGTCGGCTCTGCCAGAGGACGATCAGATCAATCAGCGTCAGAGCCGCCGCACTTTTCGCGCAATATCCAACTCCAGTTCCTTTTCGGCCACGATGCGCTTGAGACGGTCATTCTCCCGTTCGAGGCTGGTCACGCCCTGATCCTGACGGTCGCCAGAGAGGCGGGCAGGCCCCATACAGGTGCCGTTCTGCCCAAGACGCGGGCACGGCCCGCCTCCAGGAATTGGGTTTTCCAAGTGTGGATCAGGCTTTCATTGACCCCATGCTGACGGGCCGCTTCCGCAACGCCGAGTTCACCTCGCAGCACGTTCAGAATGATGGCTTCCTTGACGTCGGTGCTCCAGGTCTTGCGTTGTTTCCCCATGGTGATCTCCAGTGTGCTCGTCCCTCGTCTCAAAAGGGTCAAGATTTGGAAGTCATTCGTGGAGCACTACCTAAGCAGCAGCGCGAAGGACGGCACGAGATGCGGCCCCAGCCCGAAGGCTCGCCAGATCCGACGGACCGCACTCTGCGTCATCCCACTGGCCTGTGCCATGCTGCGGGTGCTCCAGTGGGATTCGCCTTCTGGCACGGTGTCCAGTGCGAGATGCACGACCCACTCGATGGCCTCATCCTGGAGCGTTCGTGGCGCGCCCAGATCGGGCGCGCCACTCAACCCTTTCAACCGCTGGGCCACGAAGCGTTTGCGCCAGGTGCCAACCGTGTCGTCACACCGGCCGACCTGCGCACCGAGCTCTGCGAGCGTCCACTCCGGATGATCTGCGCCCAGCAGAATCACCTTCGCACGGGTCGCCAAACCCCGAGGGTTTTGGCGACGTCGGACCAAGCCGCTCAACACTCGGCGTTCGTCGGCGCTCAAGATCGGAACGGGGGATGGACGGCCGCGATGCATGCGCCATTTCCGCCCTCAAATTACGCCGGCTGATCCCAGCGTTCTTCCAGATCAGACCACTCGAAGTCCTCCATGAAACACCACCCCAGATCCCTCTCCAGACGTTCCATGTTCATTCCATCTTGACCCGGTAGAACAGTGCCAGGCAGGCGATAAATGCATGGGTGAGACATCGAGGGTCGGTCAGTCGACGGGCCGTTCCGCATGTTCTGTTCATCGTAGGAGTTGCTCTGTCTGTCGGTGAGCACCGTATCCACCGTCTGATCTGAGGCCACGCCGGTGTCACCCGTTCGGTGCATCGAAGGCCTGGCAACGATGAGGGTACCGCCGCTTCCCGGCTCTCAGTCGAGCTGAGACCAGCTGTATGTCCGTATCGGCCTCACGAATTCACTCACAAGTTAGGCAGAACAGGAGGAGAACCATGCATCACTTCGGAGCAACGTTTGAAGCGGTTGAGGTCAAGCCTTTGCTGGCACAGAGCGAGCTGAGCTTTCAGCCCCTCGATGAGCTGAACACTGCCAGCGACGAATCTGCGGCCATCGGATTGGTCGCTGGACTGCTGCTGGTGGCCATCGTCTGCTCCTCCTGAAGACATTCTCCTGCCTGACCGCCAGGACGGCCCACGTCCGGAAGGAGCTGTGATGGAACTCACGACGATCCAAGCTGCTGAACGTCCCACCGCCGAGCTGGAACTGATCGAGCTCACGCCGCTCGATGTGGCCGGTGATTTCGCCGACTTCCTGACTGGACTGGGGACCGGCATCGCCATCGGCATGCTGCTCTGCGGCGGAGCCTGAGCCTCAACCAGCTCTAAGGTGCGGCTCCACGGTCCAGTTGAAGGTACGTCCGCGTGCCTTCGCGCTCGGATCCGTGGAGCTGATTTCATGTTCGGCACAGTAAATTCCGACAGCTGCTCTCGGTGACAGGGGATGACGTATGACCGACGGAATGCTCCCAGAACGAAATGACTTTTCTTCGCGCCCGCCTGCATGGTCGCGTGAAATTGATATCGGTGAGGAAGTCGCCGCTGGCCAGGTCGCGGTGAGGGTGGGTGAGCGGTTCTTCACGGTCGGAACGACCCTGAAGGACATTCTTCAGGACCTGAAGGGGTCGGACCTCCGTGCCGAAGTGGGCGCGACCGCAACGCGCCTGAGCGTACGGTTGTCGGTCTCGCAGGCTCAGCAGCTGGCGGCGCAACTGCTGAGCTATCTCGCGCGTGAGTCCGGGCCGCGGCGGTTGTGGCGGCAGATTCAGCGGGGCTTCGTCAAGATTCCGCTGGTCTATCCCACGCAGGACTGGACCGACAGGTGGCGTGGACGTGTGCTTACGCCTTTCACGGTCGCGGGAAGCGTCCTGCTGCTCGTCCTGTCGATGGTCGTCATCGTGAGCCGGATCAACACCCTCCCGGTCGCCATGGGGCAGACCCTCCCGTGGACCAGTTACCTGACGCTGTGGAGTCTGTTCACGCTGACCACAGTGGTTCATGAACTCGGGCACGCCCTGGTGGCGGCACACTTCGGGATCCGGACACGCTCGATGGGGATCGCGATCTTCGTTCTGCAGCCCGCCGGGTACGCGGACGTCAGCAACGGCTGGCTGAGCAGTTCGCGGGCCCGGCTGTACACCGCGCTGGGCGGATTCATGGCTCAGGTGGTTCCCCTGTTCATCTTCAGCCTGGCCTGGGCCGCGACGCACCAGTCGATCTTCGGGTATTACTGCGTGACGAACCTGGGCTTTTTCGCCATCAACATGATTCCGCTGCTCAGAACAGACGGGTACTGGGTACTGGTCAACCTTTTGAATGAGCCGGCACTCATGCAGAGCTGTCTTCAGGAGCTGCACGGGGCGGTCCGGGATCCGCTTCAGTTCGCGCAGCGTCCGGGCAGGCGACAACTGTACGCCGTGCTTGGGCTCGCTTCCCTGATGTACACCGTGGGGACCTACCTCCTGGGGGCCGGATACCTGCTTTCGTACCTGCCCGCACGTGTTCAGTTGCTCGCACCGCTCGTGCCCGTGACTGGGCTCCTGTACTTTGCCGTGCGCTGGGGGATCAGGGCCGCCCGAAGCCGCCAGCGTCAGCGACCAAACGCGCTAGGAGAAGCCGTATGACCATGACGTATCAACTCAATCCCTTCAAGTTCCGCGCCCTGCATCAGGGGCTGATTCTGCTGGGATCACCGCACAGTGCGGTCACCCTGCCCTACCACCCGCGGCTGGAATTCCTGCTGCATCAGCGTGAGGTGAGTGCGGCGGACCTGGCACTCCTCACGGATCAGGAAAGGGCCGTGCTGGTCCGGGAACATGTTTTTATCGACTGGACGTCCACCAATGAGAGTCTGGTCGATCGGCAGCTCGGGTTCTTTTCGTTGTGTGGTGACGGTGAAGCGGAACAGCTGTACCAGGACCGACTCGCCGGTGCGCGTGTGGCCGTGCTGGGGGTCGGTGGGCTGGGTTCGCAGGTGGCGTACATTCTGGCCACTGCCGGCGTCGGGGAACTGGTGCTGTGCGATTACGACGTGGTGGAGCGCTCCAATCTCAACAGGCAGATCCTGTACACGGAAGACAGCCTGGGGCAGCTGAAGGTAGATGCGGCCCAGCAGGCGCTGAGCCGGATCGCGCCACAGGTGAAGGTCAGCGTCCGGAACACGCAGTTGCTCGACCGTGACACGGTGGCCGAACTGGTGCGCGGCTGCGACGTGGTCGTGCGTGCCGTGGATCAGCCGTTCGGCATCGCCTTCGAGATCGACGAGGCCTGCCGTTCGCTGGGGATTCCGCACATTGGGGGCGGTTTCGTGGAGACGGTCTGTACGGCCGGGCCGTTCTGCACGCCTGAAAGCGTGCCACTGAACGCCAGTCTGGGCGGGAAGGACTTCACGGCGGCCTCCTACTACAAGGGCCCGGTGCTCGGCCCGCTCGCCTTCTGGCTGGCGTCCTACGTCACGTCCGACATCATCCGGTACCTGACCAGGGTGGCGCCTCCGCAACTGCTCGACCGGGCGGTGCTGCTCGATTGGCTGACTGGCCGCATGTTCGTGCAGGATCTGCGCTTGCCGCAGACGGTCTGAGCGGTGCCTCCCACCGCGGCCTCCAGCGGGCGCCATGGCCAGTTGCTGGCTGGCCTGGGACTCAGCCTGCTGACAGGCGTCGCCTGTGGCGTGGTCGAAGTCCAGCACACCGGGGGACTCTGGCCGACGCTGCTGCCGGTCTTCGTGCTGCTCCTCCTGATCGGGTGGCCGGCAGCGCCCGGAGCCGGTGACGGGCGAACAGGACTGTTCGCCGCTGTTTTCGGGCTCGGATTGACGGGGGTGGTGGCCGTCCAGTTCGTGCTGTCCAGTTCCGGCAACCTGATCTTTCGGGTGGGGGCCGGGGTGGTGGCGGTGGCGCTGTGCATGCTGCTGCTCAGCGTGCTGGTCATGCTGACGCGCTGGAGCGTCCGGAGTTTCGTTCACTCATTCTGATCGGGGAGGATGTATGCAGGCAGAGATGGTGCAGGGCGGTCTGTTCGATGTCAGAAAACCTGTGTGGCCGGCCGTGGTGGTCTCGGGTCTCCTCCGGGGCCTCCTCGGAACAATCGTCTTCTTCAACCTGATTTCGCAGCTGGCCTTCGGCAGCGTCGCCTTCTTCATGGGCGTGCTCGGCGGCCTGGTCGGGAATCTGGCCTTCCTGGGCGTGGTCGGCCTGATCTGCAGCCTGGTGACGCAGAGTGGGGGGCAGGCCTACCGCATCTACGCCCGCTCCTTCCTCGTCGCGGTCGTGCTGTACCTGATCGCGCTGCCTGTCCTGATCTACTTCATGCCGCAGATTCCGGCGGGCGCGTCGTTGAGTGAGCTGACCGGGACCCGCGCGGCCATGACCGCCATGCGCACCAGCGTCGCCATGGAAACCTACCGGTACACCCAGCTGCTGATCTTCAGCGTACAGATGGTGTTCACCTATTTCGGACTGGCCAGAAGTGTCTCCGCCGTCCGTGCCGGTGCCGCTGTGCTGATCTGCCTCGCCATCTATCTCGGGCTGTTCATCGCCCGGATCATCTGAGCGGTCATGTCGGCCCGTGAGCTCCATGACCTTGATCAGGCTTCCGCCCTGCGTGCGGACCGCCCGATGCAGTCGCGTCCCTTCAACTGGCGCTGGGTCTACGCAGGCGTGATCGTCGCCTGTCTGGGCGTGACCGGTGTCGTCATCGACATGAAACTCCGGAGTCCCCTGCCGCAGGTGTTGCTGGTGACCCGCGTGGTGCCGAGCACCTTTCAGCGGCAGGTGAAGGGCTCCGGTGCCGTGGAGGGGGACCGGCTGGTGACCGGATTCAGGACGCCCGGCGTCGTGCGTCAATTGAATGTGAAAGAAGGCGACCACGTCCACCGGCATCAGCTGCTCGCACAGACCGACGACCTGCTGCAGCGTCAGGCGCTGATGGCCGCGCAGTTCAGTGCGCAGACGCTCCGTTCGAGCCTCGTGGAGCAGGCCAGGCTTCACGACATCACCCTGACCCGCCTCTCTCTCCAGCTGGCCCAGGCGCGTCATGACGCGGCGGGCGCGAGTGCCGTGTACGCGGTCGGTGGCCTCTCCGCTCAGGACCTCGGCAAGGCGCAGCAGACCCTCCGGGGACTGGAGCTGGACGTGCAGCGGGAGATGGCAGACAACAGTGACCAGCAGAGTTCCCTGCGTCAGCAGCTCGCGCAGGCTCAGGAGAACGTCGTTCAGGCGACCCGGAACCTTCAGGACACCCGGATCTACGCGCCGGTGGACGGCACGGTGTCGCGGGTCGGGTACAACGTACGGCAGGACTCAGGCGCCGGGTCGATCGAACTGTACGCCGACCGGACCGGGCGGGTGAGGGTTGACGTGCCGGAGGCCGTCGTCGCTCAGGTCAAGCCGGGGCAGGCGGTGCAGGTGAACCTGCTGGCAGACGGCCCAGCCTTCAGCGGGCGCGTCTCGCGTGTCGCGTCGGTCGCCAGCGCCACCCAGGGGGGGAATGCCGTGGTTCCGGTCACGATCCGGATCTCGCCCTGGCCGGCGGCGTTGAAGCCTGGCCTCTCGACCGACGCGACCATCACGACACTCACGCTGCCGCACGCCACGGTCGTCCCGATCGAGTCGGTGGTGCAGGACGAGCAGGATCCGGGTGTGGTGCGGGTGTGGGTGGTGGACGCCGACCGGACCGTGCACCGCCGGACCGTGACCATGCTGGCCCGGAACACCATCAACGCGGCGGTCTCCGGTCTGAAATCCGGTGAGCTTGTCGTCCGCTCCCCGGGCGATGCGGGGGCCCTGCGGGACGGGATCACGGTCACGGCACAGCTGGCACCGAAATGAGCACCCTGACCGCTCCTGAACGGCCGCCAGCCGGGGTCCGCTCGCCGCTGCCCATCATCAGCATGACCGGCGTCGGGAAAACCTACGGTCAGGAGGGCCGAACGGGCGCGCCCCTCGTGCGGGTGCTCCGCGACGTCGACCTGGAGGTGCGGCCGGGTGAATACGCGGCCGTGATCGGTCCCAGCGGGTCCGGGAAATCCACCCTGATGCACCTGATCGGTCTGCTTGATCGTCCCAGCCAGGGAGAGTACCTTTTCGGACAGCAGCGGGTGCAGGAGATGTCCACCGAACACCTGTCTCGTCAGCGCAACCGGAGCATCGGGTTCGTCTTCCAGACCTTCTTCCTGCTTCCCAAGTTGACTGTCCTCCAGAACGTCGTGCTGCCCCTTCGCCTGCGGGGTGCGTCCAGACCCGAGAGTGAGGCCCTGGCACGGCAGTACCTGGAGCGGCTCGGCATGCTGCGGTGGAGTTCGTCCCGGCCCCCGCAGCTGTCCGGCGGACAGAAGCAGCGGGTGGTGATCGCGAGGGCCCTCGCTCAGCAGCCAGCGGTGATTCTGGCGGACGAGCCCACCGGTAACCTGGATTCAGGTGCCACCCTCGACATCATGCAGGTCTTCGACGACCTGCATGCCCTGGGGACGACCATCATCACGGTGACCCACGACCTGGCCGTCGCCCGCCGTGCGCAGCGCGTCATTCAGGTCGCGGACGGGACGGTGATCAGCGGTGGCACCGACTGACCGGCCGGGCGGAATGCCTTTCCTGGAGGCGCTCCGGATGGCCGCTCAGACCCTGCGCGATT
The DNA here is from genome assembly GCF_014646915.1 of Deinococcus aquiradiocola. Taxonomy (NCBI): domain Bacteria; kingdom Thermotogati; phylum Deinococcota; class Deinococci; order Deinococcales; family Deinococcaceae; genus Deinococcus; species Deinococcus aquiradiocola. The sequence continues at coordinate 25,351 of NZ_BMOE01000017.1, forward strand.
ACCGGCTCCGCAGTGGCCTGGCGTTGTTGGGCATCGGGCTGGGAACCTACTCCGTTTCGGTGCTGCTGGGCGTCAGCAGCCTGGTGTCGGGCGCTGTCCTGAGCCAACTGGCCACCGTCTCCGGCAACAGCGTGTTCGCGCAGCAGAGCGTCTCCAACCGCGGACCTTCGAGCACCCGGCTGAGTCAGACCGACGTGGACGCCCTGAGTGGGCTGTACGGCATCACCGTGGTCCCTCAGGTCTTCGAGACTGTCCAGTACGACGACGGGCAACGCCAGCGGGCAGTGACCCTCAACGGTTCGCCCGGCGACACCCCCCGTCTCGATCCTACCGTTCACGTTCAGACTGGCCGGTTCTACAGCCGTATGGAGGCCCAGTCCGGCGAGGCGGTGGCCGTCCTCAACAACCGGGCGGCCAGCGACCTGTACGGGAAGCGGGATCCGATCGGGCAATCGCTGGCCCTGCATTACCCGAACGGTACGAGAATCACGCTGACGGTCATCGGGGTCCTGCAGCCTGTGCCGGGGATTTTCCAGTCGCTCAGCACGCCGCAGGTGATGGTGCCCAACCCCTACATCTGGCGGGTGTCTCCGGTCACCCGGAAGAACGACTTCGACATCGTTCAGCTGGTGCTCGCCGCTCAACTGGACGCGGATACGGTCGCCGACCGCATCCAGGGCCGACTCGATGCCCTGCACGGAAAGGAGATGTTCACCGTGCAGTCCTCCGCCGTGTTCAGGAGTGTCGTGGAGGGCGTGGGCCGCATCCTGCAGCTGTTTTTCGGGGTGAGCGGCTCTCTGGCGCTGGTGGTGGGCGGGATCGGCATCATGAACGTGATGCTCGCGTCCGTGACCGAGCGGACCCGGGATATCGGACTGCTGATGGCGCTGGGCGCGACGCCTGCCTTCATCAACCGGCAGTTCATCTTCGAGGCGTTCATCCTGTCGTGCCTCGGGGGCGGCCTGGGCCTGATCGCCGCACAGTTGACCCTCTGGGGCGTGAGCATCCTCGTGCCGCTTCTGGGACCCTTCACCGTACAATTCGGTGTCGTTGCTGCCGCCCTGGGGATCAGCATGTTCTGTGGTCTGTTCTTCGGCGTCTGGCCTGCAGCGAGGGCGTCCTCGCTCGATCCCATCACCTGTCTGAGATATGAATAGTGTGCGTCAGGGAGCAAACCATGATGAAGATTCCCCCCCATGTGTTCGTGGTCCTCGGGCTGCTTGGCCTGATCGTCAATTTCGTCCTGCGCTTCGTCGTTCACAGGCCCACCTTTGCCGACCCTGTGCTTGGCCTGGCGGTGGCGTTCCTGGTCGCCGGTCTCGGCATCATGGCCTGGACCAGAAACTGAGTTGTCTCCCGGGGAACCGCTGACCTCCGGTGGGAGACGGCGCCGCGCCAGAGACGGGCACGGTGAATGGGCAGCGTGAACGCCCCTGACGACTGGCCTCGCCGTCAGGGGCGCGTGTGTTCCGTGTTCCTCAGGCGCCGTTCAGGCACGGAAGGGGCAACCGGACCGTCACGCGTGCACCGTGACCGATTCGGCTTTCCACCGCCAGCTCGCCTCCGTGTGCCTCGGCGACGCTCCTGACCACGGCCAGGCCCAGCCCGAACCCTTCCCGGCCCTCCGTGTCCCCCCGACGGAACGGTTGCTGAAGCTCACGCAGCTGCCCGGCGGGAAAACCGATGCCGTCATCCGTGACCGACAGCTCCGCATGCTCGTTGACCGGGTGGACCCTGACCCGGATCCCACCCTCGTCCGTGAACTTGATGGCGTTGGCGACCAGATTCTCGATCATCCGACTGATGAGCACAGGATCCCCCTGAAACGGCGTGGCTTCCCCGTCGATGTCCAGATCGAGCCTCCTCTCGCAGGCCAGCGGCATCAGGCGATCGATCACCTCGTTGGCCAGGTCAAGCAGATCCAGGTGCAGTTGCGCCGGGGCACTCCGGGATTTCGTCAGCGTCAGCAGGTCCGTGGTGAGCCGTTTCAGATGACTGGCGCTGCGCAGCGCCTGATCCAGCGCCTGCCGGACCTCCGCCTCGCTGCGCGACCGTTTCGCCGCGTGCTCCAGCACGACGAGCAGCGCGGTGACGGGCGTCCTCAGTTCGTGGGAGGCGTCCGCGAGAAACTGCGTTTCCGTCGTCCGTACGGTGCGCAGTTCCCGCACACTGTCGTTCAGCGCCCGGGCGAGGACGCCGACCTCCCCCGGTTCCCGCAGGCAGGGGATGGGGTCCGTGGCGTCCAGTCGCCGGACGCGTTCCGCCAGCGCGGTCAGCGGCCACATGATCCGCCGCATGCTCCTGATCATCAGGACGCCGAACACCAGCACGCAGAACACGTTGATCAGGGCGGCGCTGCCCAGGTACCGCCGGATCATCAGGCTCTGCTCGGACGACGGTCGGCCCACCTGGATCACCCAGTGGCCCTGCCGCACGCTGTAGACATTCCACCGCGCACACATGCAGGAGCGCTCCATTTCGGTTTCCGCGAGGAACCGGGCGTCGAGGGGTTGGGGGACACGCCGGTCGGCACTCCCTCCGTTCCAGATCAGCTGACCGTCCCGGTAGATCTGTGCGGCCGGTATGCCGTCGTCGGCCCTCAACGCGGTGCTGAGGGCCGGTGGTGGAACGCCGACCGTCGCAAGTTCAAACAGGAGCAGATTGACCTGGGTGTTCAGCTCTGCGTGCACAGTGTTGCGGGTTTCGCGCTCCAGAGTGAGGAGCGACATGGAGGTCACGGCCACAACCGTCAGGGTCAGGAACAGACTTGAGAGCAGGATCAATCGGGTGCGCAGGCTCATGCCGAGGGGAACCGGTACCCCAGTCCACGAACCGTCTCGACCGTTCCGTCACCCAGTTTCCTGCGCAGGTTCTTGACGTACACGTCAACGATGTTGGTGACCGCGCTGAAGCACTCGTCCCACACCCGGCTCGTGATTTCGTCCCGCGTGAAGATCCGGCCGGGATGCGAGGCCAGCAGCTCCAGCACGCCGTATTCTTTGGCGGTCAGGTTCGCTCTCTGACCGTCGACGGAGACCGTCCGGGTATTCCAGTCCACCCGGAGACGGCCGCTCTCGAAGGCAATGGCAGGGGTCTGGCGGGAGCGGCGGAGGAGGGCCCTCAGCCGGGCGTGGACTTCTCCGATCGAGAAGGGCTTCGTCAGGTAATCGTCGGCGCCGACGTCCAGCCCGGCAATCCGGTCCTCCACGGCGTCGCGGGCGGTCAGCAGCAGGACTGGAGTGTGGATGTGCTGCTCGCGCAGCCATCTGACGAACTCGAATCCTGCGGACGGTCCGTCCGGCAGTCTCACGTCCACCACGAACACGTCGTATGGATAGCATCCGGCCATGTTGCGGGCCTGGCCTGCGCTTTCCGCCTCATCGACGGCCACCTGGGCTTCCCGTAAACTGGCTGCCAGCGTGTGCCGGACGCAGGCTTCGTCCTCGACCACCATCGTTCTCATGCGTTGACTCCCCACTGTGGTGAAGGTGGCTTCAGGCCACGCCTGCCAGGGCGATCGCCCGGTTCTCCTGCAGTTCCTCGGAGGTCGGGTCCAGGGCGATCGCGTGGTCCAGGTCGGCCAGCGCTTCCTCGGGCCGTCCCATCCGGTACAGCACGCCCGCCCGGTTGGCGAGCACCATCGGGTCGGGCCCGTCCAGTTCCAGAACGGCGGTGTAATCTGACAGCGCGTCCTGCAGCTGCTCCAGCGCGTCGAAACACTGTGCGCGTCCCAGCAGCGCCAGGCCCTGACCGGGCAGCAGATCCAGCGCCCGGGAGTAACTGCGGACCGCCAGATCGTCAAGTCCCGCCAGGGCCTGGCATTGCCCGAGGTTGGTCCACACCTCCGGGTACGGTGGGCTGAGGACAATGGCGCGCGCGTAGTCCTGAGCGGCCAGGGTCAGTTCCCCGGTGCGCAGGTAGACGTTGCCCCGCTCGTTGTAATACTCGGAGTAGTTCGGATCCAGCGCCAGTGCCCTGCTGTAGTACGCGGTGGCCTCGTCCGGTTCACGCATCGCGTCGTACACCTGCGCGATGTTGTAGATCAGCACAGACCGGTGCAGCTGATGCTCGTCGGGCCTGAATTCGGCGTCGAGATCGTCGAAGGCGGTCTTGCACAGGGCGATGGCCTCAGCGCGGCGGCCCTGAAAGTGACGTACGAGTGCGAGCCCGTTGCGGTTGAAGGCCGTCTGGAACAGCCGCTCGTGGCGGGTGAGGTCCGCCTTCTCGATTTCACGCAGTCCGAGATCGAGGTGGTGCTCCGCCAGTGCGACGTCGCGCACGGGCAGGTAACGGGCGTGCAGCATCGCCATCAGGTAATGCCAGGTGAGGGCCTGTCTCGGCTCGGGCGACAGGGCCAGGGCGCGCGAAGTGAGTTCGAGGGCCGGTTCCGCCTCTCCCAGCCCCACCAGACAGTTGTACAGCTTCACGTAGGTGTTCAGAAGCCGTGTCCGGTCCGTGCCGGAGCGTTCGAGGGCAGGCAGGATCGCCTCGCCGTACACGCGGGCATCAGCGTAGAGGCCCCGGGTGGTGTACGTCGCGAGCGCCTCGTAACGGTACAGGTCCGCCCGCCCCGGGTGGTCGCTGCGGTCCCAGCCGCGAATCAACGCCGGCAGGTTCGCCTCCATCTCCAGCGGGTCCTCACCGATGCACGCTTCCAGGGCCACCATTCGCCGGGTGTACTCACCCGGCGCGGTCGTGTCCTGGGGGTCTGTCGGCAGACGCAACGCCTGGACGGACGCCGGAAACGCCGGGAACAACGTCTCGACGTCTGCTGCCCTGCCCGGGTCGACCGCGATCAGCAGGGTCAGCGGGAGTCGGTCACCGCAGCGCCGCAGCCACTCGCTGAAGAGCAGCCGCACCAGGGAACCGGCGCGGTCCAGGCCGTCCAGGGCCAGCACCCACCGTTCGGCCCGGCTCCGGGCATGCCAGGCTGTCAGGAGGTCGATCAGGCCATGCACAACCCGGTAAGCGCGGTCCGCCGCGTAGTTTCTGGTGCGTTCCGCTCCGAAGCTCAGGTCCGTCAGGTTGGGGTTGCGGACCGGGATGCGGCGAACCACGGTCGGCAGGAGCATGGCCAGTTCATAGTCATGCTGAGTGACCAGGTCCGGTGCCTGCCGCAGCAGGTCCGGCAGCATCTCACTCAGCCAGGTGTTCAGGCCCGCCCAGGGGCCGCCCACCTCCAGATCGACATTCAGGCACCAGCCCCTGGTCCCGGAACGGGATTCGACCCTCACGGCCTGCTGCAGGTACGCTGAGCGGGCCGGACCGGCGGCAGCCTCGACGATCCTCACGCGGTTGGAACGGGGAAGGAAATCAACGAACGTCATAGGCTTTGTCCTCCGTGCTGAAGGTCCTGGACCACGCGAGCAGTCCCAGCACCTGCGGAATCACGAACAGCAGCAGCGCGCCCAGCGCGTCCAGAAAGGCCATCGGCGCGGAAGCGTAACCCGCTGACAGGGTGCGGCAGATCGACCAGCTGTACGTCCAGATCAGCGGCAGGGTGACCCCCAGCAGCAGGGTCAGGGCAGCGAGACGGCCCAGGACCCATACCCAGGCGTACCCGCGCACGACCCGCCATTCGTGTTCCGGCAGGCTGGACTGGTCGACCGGCGGCGGCTGACCACGCCAGCGCGCCACCGTGTTCCTCAGGTAAGACTCCGTATCGCCCATCAGGTTCCTGCAGCCGAAGGCCGTGGTGACCACGAAGTACAGATCCGTCCTGACGAAGAAGTACAGCTGAGGCACCACCGTCAGCAGATAGGAGAAGGTCAGCGCCTGCACCAGCAGGCGGACCGAGTCCGGGAGGGAGATCAGGTCTCGCCGGTCGGCCACCAGGGTCAGGACCAGCAGCGCCGTGACGACAAGGTCCATGATGATGCCCGCGAGCAACGGCAGGTACCGCTGGCGGCGCGGCAGACTCCAGATGCCTGTCATGTCGGTCTGAACCACCCACGTCCACAGGCGTCGGCCCAGGCTGAACCGTACCGGCACGCCCCGGGCGCGCGCCGCACTGGCATGCGCGAACTCGTGGAGAGCGGTGATCCCCAGACCGGACAGCATCAGGATCAGCCCCAGGGCCGTGAGATGCTGCTCCACGAACAGGGCCCGCCAACTGGGGACCGCGCCGGGCGTCGCGCTCGCTCCGATCAGCGCGCCGAGCGCAAGACAGGCGTAAAGCACCAGTGCCGCTGGACTCCACAGGGCCGAACTCAGGCGAAGGGGCAGCAGCACACCGGGCTTCGGTGTTGACCGTTGCGGGGCCTGCGGCGCGCCCTGGCGGACATGGACCACGCCACTTTCACCGAGCTGTTCGAGCAGATCCACCAGATCCGGTGTCACGCCGTACCGCGCCTGATAACTGGCCTGGGCCTGAGCGACAGATTGCCCTGCGGCGAGCCAGTCCAGCAGTTCGACAGCGTCACTCGGCAGCTCAAGAAACACGTCCGCGTCCAGCCAGCCCAGCACCACTTGGTCACCGTCCGGCTGCCGCGTGAACGGCTGAACCGTCACCTGCGCCGAGGGTTGAAACAGACTTCCGAAGGATGAGGCGGCAAAATCGGTCATACCCCTCCAAAGAGGACCGTACAGCCGCGTCGCGGCTGTACGGTCCGGACAAGCGCTCCGGTCAGAACCAGATGGGCGGAAGCGGCGGGATGGGCCCGCAGGTGCCGCCGTAGGCCGCGGCGGTGGTCTTGATGGTCTCAGTCTTACGGATGGCAAACTTCTTCATCTGTGGCTGCTGATTCTGATTCATGACTGCGCTCCTTGGTCGTGAGGCGCCTGCCGAGTGTGGTCGCGAGCCCCACCGGACTTGCGTCTGGTCACGGGTGATCTGGTGGTTCTTGAGCTTCGGACTGGCCGGCCAGCGAGCTCAAGGCCACCTTAATGCACAGGGTGTGAACGGCCAGAGAATGCCCCTGGGAATGACTGAACCTCGCCCGCATCAGCGGGAAACCCATCCCCTGAGCTGACGGTCCATGCATGGTGCGCACCCTGATCCGGTAAACCGCCTTCTGCACTCTGGACCCAGCGAGGTCAGCCAGCCCGCCGACAGGGAAGCCAGCGGCGCTTCTAACCAGGGCCTGAAGCGGCAGGAGGACGCTCTGGCATAATGCTCAGCAGGGGGTTGACGGTGACGGAGCCGCGTACACGCCCCAGTGCACTGCTCGAACAGGAGCCTGCGTTCAGCTCGGGGCCTCAACGCAGGCTGAGCCTCTCCGACCGGTTGGAGGGCGGAGAGACAGAGGGAACCGTCCGGCCCTGCCCGCATACGGGGCTCACGCCCACCCAGGTGCTGAGGAGACTACAATTCGCACTACCATGCTTGAACTGATGCACGGTCTCGTTTCTGGCAGACGGCTGGCACTCCCGACCACCTGGACATGGTGACTTGGCACGGTGCAGACCGTCCGCACTCCGGGGGCAGGAAGCGCCAGGCCCCAACCTCCTCCTCCCAGGGCACCTGTCGTTCACGCAGGCACGTTCGGTGAGGCGACGTCTCGCCACACATTCTGGATCGGTGGAACAATGATGCCCCTACTCCCCGCAATCACTGACCCGTTTGCGTTCACCGTCCCAGAGCGTGCACCGACCGAGCTGCACCGCGACGCCCTGCTGTCCGTCCTTTCGGACGTCGCCTATTCCGTGGTCCTGCTCATCGCGCCCTTCGGTTTCGGGAAGACCACCCTCCTCGCACAACACGCGCGCTCCACCCGAAGGCGCACGGTCTGGGTGACCCTGTACCAGGACAATGCGGAACCCGTCCATCTCGCGGCGTCCATCCGGTACGGCCTGAACCTGACCTTCCCCGAGGTTCCTTTTGAGGCCTGGAGCGCTGCAGTGGAAGAGCGGCGACCGACGGCGAGCAGTGCGCGTGCCTTCGCGCGGGATCTCACGCGCATCCCGGCAATGGATTTGATCCTGGACGGCCTTGACGAGCTCGGACCGGAAGCTGGCCTGTGGTTGATGGAGGTGCTCAGCCACCTGCCGAGTCAGCACCGTGTGCTGCTTGCCGGGCACGGAACCGGCGGACTGTCCGCGACCCGGCTGGCGCTCCGCCGTGACGTGAAGTTCCTGCACGACACCGACCTGGCGTTCACGACCGCCGAAACGGACCGGTTCCTGCACTGTCAGGGCACAGGTCGGCCGACCGTCGCGCCCGTCGGCGGCGCCCTGGACGGCTGGCCCGCGGCGATCGCGCTGAGTCAGCTGCCCTCCGCCCACTGGCAGGCGAGTGACCTGATCCGAGACCTGCTCACCACCCTTCCCCCGGACATCAGCGCCGCCTTGCCGGAACTGGCTGTCCTGCCCGTCTGGAGCGCAGGACTGGCCCGCGAGGCAGGTTGCCGACTGCTGGGGAACTGGCTCCCCGAAGTGGTCCGGGCCGGTCTGCCGTTGTCGCCGCTGGGAAACGGCACCTATCGCCCGCACCGCTTGCTGCTCGATATTCTGGATCAACTCCTGCTCGACACGCCCGACCGGCATGCTGAACTGCACACCGCTGCGGCCCGGCGCTCAGAAGCCGCGAAGGACGTGCTCACTGCCGTCTCGCACTACCATCTCGCCGGCGCGGCAGACGACGTGGTCCGGGTACTGCGGGGGGTCGTGACGGTCGCGGCACGGCGCGGTCAGTTCCGCCTGGTTCAGCAGCTGTTGACCCAGGTGCCGGCTGAACGGCTCACGTCCGATCTCGTGGCCCTCCTCGGCCACAGCCTGATCGAAACGGGCGAACTGGCGCACGGTGAAGAGACGCTCGGTCGCCTGGCTGCCGACCCGACGAGTCAGTCCTGGGCGCTCACCGGCTGGTGCATTCTCGCGAACCGCCGCGGCCAGCACCGGTCGCAGCTGTCCATGGCTGACCTGGGGCTCGCGCAGCCGACCATGGCGCAGATGCACTGGTTCTTCCAGCTGCACCGTGCGCTGGCCCTCCTCAATCTCGGTCAGGGGGCCGCCGGACTTCAGGCCGCGGAGCAGAGCCTTCACCTGGCCAGAATGAACGTTCATGTCGGTCATCAGGGCGACGCCCTGGCGGTCACCCAGTTCGCCTGCATGACGCAGGGCCGATGGCCGGAACGTGAGGTGCTGCTCCAGCAGGCCATCGAACTGCACGACCGACTCGATCAGCCGCTCCTTGCCCTTGAAGCGAGGGCTGACCTGGCCGACCAGTACCGTACGCAGGGTCAGCTTTCAGAGGCCCTCTATCTGCTCGATACCGTGTTCGGTTCGCCCGCTCCGGTGGAGCCCAGCGCGGCCATGGTCTTTGCACTGGAAGTCCGTGCGGACGTGCACTTCCACCAGGGCGAATTCAAGTTGGCCAGCACCGGGTATCGCGAGGCTCTCCGGTACGCTGAGCAACTGGATATCGCGGTCCTGGCGGGCCGTCTGTGGACCAAACTGGCAGACACGCTGCTGCACGAGGGTCTGCCTGCAGAGGCGGAGGTGGCCTTCAGTCAGGGTGTGGGCAGGCCGGGTCAGCGCCCCGGCTGGATGACACCGTTCATGCACCTGTATCAGGGACAGGCGGCCTTCGCCGCCGGGAATCTGGATGTGGCCACCGGTCATTTTGAACGGGTGGTCTCCGGGTCCCTCGACCGCACCCACAAGCCCAGGGCGCTCGCCTATCTCGCGGAAATCGGGCGTGTGCAGGAAGGTGACCTGCCGTCGCGGCTGATCGCGCTGGAAACGAGCATGCTGGAGCTCGGAAATCCAACGGTGTTGCGGGCCGACGCTGGTCCCCTGGACGGTCTGCTCCGACTGCATCCAGCCCTGAGGGGTGCGCCACAGGAACGGACGCCCAGCTCCACTCCACCTTCGACACGGCTGCAGGTGCAGCTCGCCACGCTGGGACGAGTACACGTCACGGTGGGTGGAGTTTCCGTCAACGTACGGCTGGCCAAGGCGCGGGAACTCCTCGTCTACCTCGCTCTGCACGGCCCCACATCACGCGACGGACTGATGACGGCACTGTGGGACGGATCAACAGAAGAGCGCCACCTGAATTACTTCCGGGTGGCTGTACGCTGCGTGCGGGACGCTCTAAGTCGACAGTGTGCCGTGTCCAGCGACCCCCTGCCTTTCCGGCAAGGCGAATATCAGTTGAGTGACGAACTGTCCTTCCGCGTGGACGTGGAAACGCTTGCCGGCGTGCCGGACACGGCTCCGGTCACGGACCTGCAGCGTGCCCTGGACCTGTACGACGGGCCTTTCATGGGGCGCTGCGACGCGGACTGGACGGAACGCCTTCGGGTGCAGGCGCAGGGCGACGCCGTCCGCGTCGCCCTGGCATTGGGTGCCCGACTCGAAGCCGATCAACCACGCGAAGCCCAGGCCGTCTACAGACGTGCCGCTGAACTCGACCCCTGGTCTGAAGCTGTGCAGATGGGACTGGTCCGCGTCAACCGTGCGCTCGGCCTCATCCAGAAGAGATAGGACATAGGACAGGTGTGCCGTGTCCTGGAACCCATGTACGCACGACCAGCCGAGTCTCCCGGGAACTCACCGTCAAGCCGATTCTCGGCAGATTCACAGGTGCCGAAGTAGATTGAATCAAATCCGTTGAAGGTCAGGAGGCCGTATGAACACGAACCGCTCCACGAAATCAGCGAAGCTAGTGGCGATCTTCAGTCTCCTCACCCTCAGCAGTACATTTGCGCAGCCAGGTCGATCCCCAGTGCCGACGGCCGCCGCTCTCGTTGCCCTGCAGCCGTGGCCTCCCCTGGGATCCTGGCCACCAGCAGGGGAAATGAAGGTCGTGACGACACGGCCAGCTTTCCGGATGACTGCCAGAACAGCTCTTCGTTGGCCACCCATCTCGACCTGCCCAATCATCTGTCTCACTGAGCCTGAATGAACTGCATCTCGCCGGGAAGTCTCATTCCACATAGCCGGTCGGTCCACTGAACATGCAGGTCGCTGGAGCTTCCCGGCATCAAGGCTCATCGTGGAGACATCCCGACCCAGCGTAGATTGACGTGACCGGGGTGAGCTGAAACTCTGCTCTGCAGGGCCCGTTGGGGCAGCCAGGCGAGGAATTTCTCATTTTCTGGCCCTGGATTCAGAAGGAGTGGGCTGGAATCATCACAGATATGCCTGAAGTGAAGGGCGTCGGCGGCGGAGTCACACCCTCAGACTTTACGATCAAAGAAGAAGGCGACCCGAAGGTCGCCTTGATTTCTCTAATCTAGCCCGGTATGCGCCCGGTGTCAAACTATTCATTCGGCTGCGCTGGAGCGCGCTTCTGATTCCGGACCATCCGGGTCTGCAGGGGCGCGAAGTTCCGGCCCGGGTGGAAGCTGCCGAGCTTCGTGACGGTCGCCCGGTGCTCCTCCACCCAGCGCCGCTCCGCCACCGTCAGGCGGTACGCGCTGCTCAGCAGGTAGGTGGGCTTCTTCTCCCCCTCCGGAAGCAGGGCGTACAGGACGGTGGAGAGGCGTTCCCCGCGCAGGTCAGCGAGCGCGAGGCCCGCCTTCTTCGCGGCGGCTTCGGTCGGGTACAGGCGGAGAGGTGCAGGCGTGCCGGGCATCCCTCCACTCTACCGGGAACGCTGGGGGCACCCGTCCCCTGCCCCCGTCAGACACATGAAATCGGGGGCAAGCATCCAGAGTGGAAACCGCCACCCGTTCCCTAGACCTAACGCGCGCGAGGAGACGGTCGCAGCCGTGGGAACGCCTGGATCGAAGAGAGCGTGGTCAGCAATTGAGCAGATCAGTCGAAAGCTGCCACAGGCGGGCTGGATCGAGTGCAGACCCGGCTACGCCACGTCGCACCCCCGGGTGGTAAGGTTCAGCTTCAGTGCAGTCTTCGAAATACCGGCCGGTTATCCCAGCGACCAACGGCGACGCCGCCAGGAGCACCGACGTGGCTGTTCCCGGTTCCGGATTCTTCCACGACACGTCGGTGCTCACCGGGTCGAAGGAAGTTGGGGCAGCGCTGATGTCTTCGATAAAGAGACTCAGATTGGGGCCGACGATGCGGCCAGTGAGCGACATCGCCGCATCTGGATGACCTGCCGGCAGGCAGTGTACTGATCGCACTGGTGGACAGAGCGCGCCTGGCGCAGATACGGCCAGAGACGGAGCGATGGCACGGCTCGTTCGAGGCGCGACGCTTGCTGAACCTAGAACCGCGAGGTGCCGACGACACCCTGCTGGCCCTGACCGATCCAATGTACGCCACTGGCGGCTGAGGGCAATGACACATGGGGAGTCGAGAGGAGGCACGTCTTTGCGGCTGGTTGAGTGGTTCTGACGGATCATGAGCCCTGCACGGAGTGGCACGCCGCCCGGAGAGTGGTCCGCCATCACCAGAACCAGTTCAGGTCCTGACCCGCCAGGTGTTCACTCGGGGCACATCACCGACCTGATCCCTCGCTTCCGCTAGCATCGGGAACGTCAACAGGAGGCACGCATGCAGTACAGAAGGCTCGGAAAGACCGGTTACGACGTCTCGACCATCTCGTTCGGCGCGTGGGCGATCGGCGGCACATGGGGGCAGGTGGACGACGCGCAGAGCATGGCGGCCCTGCACCGCGCCCTGGACCTGGGCATCAATTTCTTCGACACCGCCGACGTGTACGGCGACGGGCACAGTGAGCGCCTGATCGCGCAGCTGCGCCATGAGCGCCGCGAGTCGTTCACGGTGGCGACCAAGGCCGGGCGGCGCCTCGATCCGCATGTGGCCGGCGGGTACAACGGGCCGAACCTGCGGGCGTTCATCGACCGCAGCCGCCAGAACCTGCAGATGGACACGCTGGACCTGGTGCAGCTGCACTGCCCGCCCAGCGTGGTGTTCAGCCAGCCGGAAGTCTTCGAGGTGCTCGACGGCTTCGTGCAGGAGGGCATGATCCGCCATTACGGCGTGAGCGTGGAACGCGTGGACGAGGCGCTGGAGGCGATCCGCCACCCGAATGTGGCGACCGTGCAGATCATTTTCAACGCCTTTCGGCTCAAGCCCGCCGACGCGTTCTTTGCCGCTGCCCGTGACGCCGACGTGGGCATCCTGGCGCGGGTGCCCCTGGCGAGCGGCCTGCTGACCGGCAAACTCAGGGCCGACACGCCCTTCCAGGCGGACGACCACCGCGCCTTCAACCGGCACGGCGAGGCCTTCGACAAGGGCGAGACCTTCAGCGGCGTGGACTACGCGACCGGCCTGGAGGCCGTGGAGCGCCTGAGACCGCTGGTGCCCGAGGGTTCGACGCTGGCCCAGTTCGCGCTGCGCTGGATCCTGATGTTCCCCGAGGTGACCTGCGCCATCCCCGGTGCCCGCAACCCCCAGCAGGTCGAATCGAACGCGGCCGCTGCCGACCTGCCGCCGCTGAACGCCGAGCAGATGGCGGCCGTGCAGCGCGTGTACGACGACCTGATCCGCGGCCAGGTCCACGGGCACTGGTGAGCGGCGTTCACGGGCACCCGCGCCCTTGAAGGAGTTCCTGAGCCCGTTCCGTTCGTGAGCAGTTCCTCGCGGCCCGCACCGTCTCGAGCGAGGGTGGGCAGGCCCTGCATGAGGGCGACCGTCAATGCCGCCAGCGGCCGGACAGCTGTGCCTGCGGGTAACGTCCCTGCCTGGATGTCGTGCTGGATGCGGGCTGAGGGCCTGCAGGTCTTGCCGCCGCTTGGTCAGGGCGGCCCTGACCGGCTGCGAGAGGTCCGAGCCGGTGGCGGCCGCGGTCTCCATCAGGCAGCCCGGTGGAGTGTGCGGTTGAGTGAACAGCCGCGCGGAACCCTCCAGCAGGTTCCTGACCGCCTGTCGCGCGGAAGGTGCCCGCTGCAGGCCCTCCTTCGGCGATCACCGGTCTGGCCCCAGCGTCCCGTGAACGGTGAGGTGCCGCATGGCCCGGCACGGCCTCCCGACCGATCAGAGCTACCCTCGGACCGCTCTTCCGGAACCCGCTCAGGCAAACACCCCGTCGTTCAGACCCTCCAGCATCTCGACGACGGAACTCAGCCCGGACCGCGTGCCGCAACAGTCGATGGGGCGCCGCCAACCGAGCACCGGGACCGGCTGGCGCAGCCACCCCACGGCCGACGCGCCCCCCTCGCGCGTGAGGCGGTCGATCAACCCGCCCAGCGCGTACAGCCGGTCCAGCACGTCCAGGCTGGGCCGGTCACGTGCCCCGGTCGGTCCGGCATCGAGACCGAGCAGCCGCCCCACCTCGCCGTCGTCCAGCTGAAGTGTGTCCTGTAAGGCGGCCCTGATCTTCGGCAGCGTCGCGATCCCCGCCGGGACCGGCAGATCTCCCGCGAAGAGCCGCAGCGCGTCGTCCCGCGTCAGGGTGAGCCGCGTCCAGCGGGTGAAGTGGGGCGCGGCCGTCGACAGGTCCCGGGCATCCGACCCGGCGTCCGGGATGACAGCAGGCACGTCCCCCGGGAAGAGCGGGTCACCCTCTGCACTCGCTCTGGAGAGGATCTCCTGACCTCGCTCCAGGCCAGGCGCGGTCCCCGGGTTCGGGAAGAATCCAGGCACAGCGATCAGCGCGTCCCGGTCCACCCCGGGACCGGAGCGGCCGGAACGGAGGGCCTGCCGTAAACCGTTCAGTGCGTTCTCCGGGTCGGGATCAGGGGAATGGAGCGACCACACCAGGAAACCGTGCTGCGCCGAGACTTCTTCGCAGAAGACCGTCCACCCGCCCGTTCTGGGCGCCTGCGGGGTACCGGTGAGCGGCAGTCGGAACTGGGTCAGCGTCCAGGGCAGTTCGGAGGCCTCCACGCCCCCAGCGAGCATCCTGCGGTGCAGGTCGGCCGGGTCGAGGGCCGCCAGCCGCGCCCGGGCGCGGCGCTGGGCAGGCCACGAGAGGGTGCTGACGCCCGGCTGCACGTCCCAGCAGGGGTCGAGAGCGGTGAGCAGGTCAGGCTCGTCCAGCGTCTCGGTCAGCGCCAGGAACAGGCGGGCGAGAGCCGTGGAGATCGGGAGGACAGGCGCGGGATCGGTAAGCATCGGACCTCCTGAAACGGGGCGCGCAGTCCCCGGACGGGGACCGGAACAGCATCGTCTGCGGCCTGTCGTTCAGGATCGCTCAACCTCGAAGGCGACAGCGGTACCGCGCGGCTTTCTGGTCCGTGGCGCTGACGGTCCTGGTCCCGCCCGTACACGGCAAACGCGCTGGCGAAGGTCTCTCCAGTCTGCGAGATCCGTTCGGTGGGCGTCAGGGGCTCTCAGTCCGCGATGTCCGGGCAGTCTACGCGCGCGCCGCACAGGGCCTCCAAGGAGTTGAATTGACCGGTCTGTAGACGTACGACCCTGATCGACCTGCTCCCGGTGCCGGTCAGCGGTCGGTGGTGGACGCCGGGATCTCCTTCAATTGCCCTTCCCGGTGCCGGATGACGTACGCGAGGCCCCCGGAGTGGACCAGCCACTGCCGTTCGAAGTCGGCGCGCGGGTAGGTGCGGCGCACCTCGGCGGCCGTCGCGGCCGCCGGATCGTTGACGATCGGCTGCCCTTCTCCGTCGAAGCCGCGCAGCACCACCAGGTGCCCGTTGCAGCTCGGAATCGGGGCGCCGGGCAGTTCCCCTTCCCCCCACCGGATGCTGAGGATGAGCGGCACACCCTGCGCGATCAGCGCTTCGGCCGCCTGCAGGTCCGGCAGGCGGGTGAGATGGGCATGGTACCCGAGTTGACCGGCGTGAGCGACGTTGAAGACCCAGTTGCCGGCACCGGGGTACTCCTCGTCGTACACCGCGGCGGCCGTTTCCGGAACGCTGACCTGCGTGCCGAGCGCCCCCAGGACCATGGCGAGGCTGGTGGGGCTGCACCAGCCGCTGCCACCCTCGTGCTCCATCTGGGAGTACTCCGGCACCGCGAGTTCCACACCCCAGTGCTCCGGCTGGCCCGGGCGCGGGGTGCCCGTCAGGTGGGCACGCTCGCTGGTCGCGAACGTGAGCAGGTGAAGCTGGCTGCCTTCCCCCTGAAGGGTGACGCGGGCCTGGTAGGTGGTCGCCAGCGTCTCGAGGCGCAGGGTATCGGTGAGGACGCGGGCGTCCTCGTCGTCCTGACCGTCTTCACTGTTCCGGCCGGGTTCGGTCTGCCAGGTTCCGAAGCTGTACCACTTCGTCCAGCGGTCATCGGACACCTGAACGCGGACGTGAAGGGTGAGCGTCCCGCCAGGAACGAGGGTGGCGTTCCAGGACGGCAGGAGTTCATTGAAGGGTTCGGTGGTGATGGGGTCGGTGGTGAGTGTCCCGACCGGGTTCCCCTGCAGCATGAGGCCGGCCGAACCGGGCTGAGGGTGCAGGTGGAAGCGTTCGGCGCGGTCTTCGCCTGTCTGGAAGTCGAGGATGGACGTGGAAGGAGAGGAGGCCATGGCACCTCCGATGGTACCGGGCGACAAGGGAGAGCTGGGAAGGAAGTGTGGTTGGCGCACGTGGGCCCTGAGCAGCAGTGCGGGAAGGAGAGCGCGGATGGCCTGGATGTTCTCTTGTCGCGCTTGGATGATGACGGCACGACGCATATCAGGTCCGTGCGGTCGCTGCGGAGGATCGCCGGAATGTTATCGGCCTTGAACGCGGTCCCACAAGAGCAGTGACGGTCAGACTTGGCAGCGGTCACGGCACGTGCGCTTCCCCTGGGCTGGTGAAGGCGACGCTGCCGATCAGGACGTCGGTTGGGCCACGCCATCGAGCGCGATGCTGACCGGCGTACTGCTGCTGGTGGTGGTGCCGTTCCCCAGCTGTCCGTACCCGTTGTTGCCCCAGCTGCGCACGGTGCCGTCCGATTTCAGAGCAAAGCTGTGAGAGTTGCCGCTCTCCGTTCACGGCGACACGCCCTGCAGGACCCCTGCCCGGATTCATCCCCTCAACCTGTTGGTGCTCACTTCAGGAGTCGAAGAACGAACTGATCAGGGCCGCCCAGAATGCGAACGACAGGACGCTCAGCAGCCGATCAGACCAGTCCGGCCTGTGACCCGACCGCTTCGGGGCCGGGGCGTGGGATGTGGTGGGTTCGTGATGCTCGTCTGTCCTGGGTTCCGGGATCATCGCGGGGCCTCCAACTTCATGGGCGGTCGTATAAAGCGGCGGGCGTATTGAGGCTACACCGCTGACAGGGTGAGGGGTCATGCGTGCGTGAACCGCGTGTGCCGGACCTGAACGTACCCGGGCGGCAGGGAACGAAGTGTGAAACAGACGCACGCTGCTTGGCGTCCGGCCGGTCGCGTCTTCCAGATTCAGTCCCGCCGCGCCCACAGCGGTGAACGCCGTGACGCTGCGGGCCACCTCGGCAGGCGAGTCGCCCTACCCGGCCTCGCCGTCGGCATTCATGGGGAGCGAGACGGTATTGACGAGGTCCGCAACGGCCCGGCACCTCTCGTCCAGCGTGAAGGTCTGCCCGTACCGCCTGCTGTGCGCTCTCGGGCGAGTCGTGGAAGACCACGTTTTCCGGTTTGGGCTTCCTGGCCCGGCAGGACGGTAGGCAGTAGATACCGGTGATGGACACCACAACTGTCCGTCCGTGAGTGGGGAATCGGCCCTAGGATCGATGGATGACAGGCACCCGTTCTGAAGAGGATCTTCCCGGCCTCCGTCCCCCGCCTCCCCTGCCGGTCGCCTTCTCCATTCTCGACCCCGCAGCGTTGGCCGCTCACCTTCAGGAGCAGTACGCCCTGCAGGGCCCTGTGTCCTGCGAACTGCTCTCCGGTGGCGTGAACGATACCTACCTCGTTCGCACGGCCGGCGAACCGGTCGTGTTTCGCCTGTACCGACTGGGCTGGCGAACGGAAACGGACGTCGCCTGGGAGACCGCGTTGCTGGCCCACCTCCAGGCGCAGGGCGCGGAGGTGAGTGTGGCCCTGCCGGACCGGACCGGCCGTCATCAGCACTGGGTGAGCACACCCGAAGGGCCACGCCCGGGGGCGCTCTTCACGTTCGCGGCAGGCCGCAGTCCTTGGTGGAGAGAGGGGAGTCACGGGCACCGCTTCGGGGCGTCCGTCGCGACGCTCCACGATGCCATGGAGACCTTCGACACCCCGATCAAGCGGTTCCGACTGAATCTGGAGCACCTGATCGACACTCCGCTTGCGACGGTGCTCCCGCTCCTGAAGGACCGTCCCGAGGACGCGACTTACCTCGCGGCTCTGGGTGCACGGACACGGGCGCGGCTGGCTGAGCTGGCCTCGCAGGGCCTGTCGGAGGGAATCTGTCACGGTGACCTTCACGGCGGCAACGTGCACGTGGACGACGGCATGTGGACGCATTTCGATTTCGATTGCGGCGGTGTCGGCTGGCGCTCGTACGACATTGCCGTCTTCTGGTGGAGCATGAGCACGGGGAAGCAACCCGCAAACGTCTGGGACGACTTTCTCGACGGGTATGGTCAGGACCGGCTCACGCCCGCCGACCGTTCGGCACTCCCCTGGTTCGTGGTGGCGCGGACCCTGTGGCTGCTCGGCCTCCACGTGGGTCTGCGCCACCGGATCGGGTCGGTCTTCCTGTCCGGGGAGAGCTACTGGCACGAGGTCCTGACCTTCCTGCGGACCTGGGAAACGGAACAGCTGTGATGGGGGCGTGAGCGTCGGGACCACCATCTGCGCTCAGGAGACCATGGCGGTGAACTTCGCCGTTCCAGCCGACGACGGTCGGTCATCACTTGGCGAGTTGCCACGAACGATCCGCAGTTCAGGGCACGGAGCCTGTGACGAAGACAACGACCACAGGGGTTTGTCGTGACCGCAGGGGACTGAGCGGGCGCTCGTGCGGCCCAGCCCCTCCCGGCCAGCTGGATGACCACGTTCAGCCTCTGTGCGACACTGCCACCATGTCGTTCCCTCCCGACCTGGTGGCGTTTCGTGCGCTCGTCGATCACTATCACGCGCTGGTTCGGGAGGTGGTGGGCCGCATCGAAGCTCAATACGGTATTTCGCACATCGAGGATGTCTGGGACGACCGTTTACCCTGGGCAGGAGAACTGCCAGGGCTGTCCTTCCACCACCACGGCCTGGGTTTCACGGCCACCCTGAATAACTACACGGTGAAGTGGGACTGGTGGGCTGACCGCAACATGGACCACTTCGATCCCTGGGCCCTTGCTCAGCTTGCGGAGGGCCATGAAGCCGAGTTCGGGATCTGGCACGAACCTGAGGTGCTGCGCGCCTACGTCCTCCATCTGGAGCAGACGGGCATCGTGGAGCAGGTGAACGTGGGCGGCGCTTACCGGTTCACCGACACCCCCTGAGATCCAGGAACTGTTCGGTGGCCATGTGGGCGGCCGCCGCGTGGTGGACGAGGTGGACGAGTACGGCACACCTGTGCTGAAGACCGTGTGCGCGTTATAGCCTCAACCGACTGTCTTGGCGAAGACAGCGCGGACTCCTCTCACCACGGCGTAGCATGGCTGCATGGCTTCCTGGTCCGAGCTCGAATGCAGGTGGCCGCGGTGCCGGGCGGGCCATGCGGGTCCAGGTGAGCGGTGACATGTCGGCAAGAGACCATGCTTCTTTGCTTCTTTGATTTACGGGCGGACCGAGGGATCGAATTCCTTCACGGTGATGGAGAGGCCACTCGGGATGGACGGGTCTTCCTTGATGTTGATGGTCGCGAAGCTGCGGTACGTCCCTCTCACTTCAGGGGTATTCGGTGAGCATTTGAAGCCGAAATCGTAGGAGTAAGGGTCGCTGCTCGTGAGTGTTCCCCCGTTAATGGGGTACCTCCCGCCGATGGTCTCGCCGCCCAGGATGGGGGCGAGCGGTCGGCTCATGCCGGGGTCGACCGAGACGCTGGTGTTTGCCGTCAGGAAGGACACGCTGTCCCGGCCGTGGTTCGTGATGGACAGGTCCGGGCAGCTTCCCGAGGGCGCGTACGCCACGAACACCGCCGACAGCGAGTGCGTGGCGAAGAGGGTGTTGCAGCTCGTCAGTGCGAGCAGGGCGAGGCCTGAAAACAGAACCAGTCGTTTCATCTTTTTCTCCTGACAGCAAGAATGTCGTTGTTGATTGGGGGCACACGCTCAGCACCGGCTCACCTGACCTCAGGCTGCTCCTGGCGCAGGAAAAGAACTGGAGCCCGCGGCACCCGGTGGAAGCCCACGCGTTCTCGTTCGAATTCGACCGGGCACCCCTGATGCCGGATAGACGCCTGTACCGCCCGCGACGCTTCCCGCTGGTTGTCCGTGTCCGCTTCCATCGCGCCGTCCCTCAGCCGCCTCCTGTTCGACGGGATCAGTTCTGAGCGGAGGGAGGATTTCCCGCGGGATGTCCTCGAAGATCAGCGCCTGGGTCCTGAAAGGCGACCTTGGGGCACCACCGCCAGCATTCCCGGCCTGCAGGGTGCAGAAAGACACGAGGAGGAAGGCAGCCGCCTCGCTTGCGAGGCCCCCGGTTCGTTCCCGTGATCAGGGCGTGCCGGTGGATTCCGCGAGCGGGGTCACGGCCGACACGATCCAGTTCAGGACCGGGCGCAACTGGCCCTCGATCTCCTCGGCGTCCTGCACGTCACTCTCGTGGTTCACGTACGTGTACGCGATCCCAGAACCGTCCGGCAACTCCATGAAGCCGGTCATCGTCAGCAGCCGCCACCCGCTGCCCGCTTTCGCGCCCCAGTACGTGTACGGGAACGGCACCCCTTCCGTGGGTTTCGTGCAGCACCCGCTCGCCATGATCTCCCGGAAACGCGCCCGGGTCGCCGGCTTCAGCGTCGACTGCAGGAACAGCCTGGACAGCAGGTCGCTGTACGCGCGTGCGGTGCTGCTGTTGAGGAGGGACACGTCGTTCTCCGGGTGATAGTTCGCGCCGTTGAAGTACGTGTCCAGGCCGTCGTACACCGCCTGCTGATGCACACCCTGCGCGAGGGTGTTGATGCGGGCCGCGACGTCACGCTTCTCCTGGGCGGGGAGCGCCGCGAAGGTGCGCGCACTGCTCCTGAGCGTTTCCGGTGTGGACGGGTCGATGATTTCGGGGATGAGGCCGCTCATGGCGGCCCAGAAGGCTTTGGTGGTGAGGTGGATGTGGGTGCAGGGGCTCAGCTGCGTCGTCCGTTCGGCGACGCGTGCGGGGTCGGCGGCCAGGTGAAGGATGTCGCTCGCGGTGTTGTCGGAGTTGCGGATGGTGAGTTCGGCGAGCCGGTCGAGGGTGTTGATCCGGTCCGGGGGGAACGCTTCGATGCTCTGGTTGGCGTCGGTGGTTTCGAACTGCTGGTCGAGGTGCAGGTGGCCATCGTCGACCTGCTGGAGGACGGTGTACAGCAGCATGGTCTTGAACGCGCTGGCGAGCGGGAGGCGCGTGTCCACGGGACCGGACCGGACGTCGTGCGTCTTGCGGCCGTCCGGGAGATAGTGTGCGGCGTAGAAGGCGACGGTGCCGCTGACGTCGGGGGGGAGTGGGGGCGCCTCATGGTGGACGGGGGCCGCGGTGTGGGTGGACTCCTCGCAGGGGACGGGGTCGGACGACGACATGCGTTCCAGCAGAGTGGACGGTCGCGCGCGCCATGACGGCAGGTGTGACTGCCGTGCGTTCGTGATCTTCCGGAACGGAAGCCACCGTTCCTCAGCGCATGACTTTGCCACCTTGTGTCTGGAGGAGCTGGAAACCATGCCGTTTGCTCTGATGAGTCCTTTTTCCCAATACAGGAGCAGCTCCTGTATTGGGTTCTGAATGTTCATCTGTGCAGATCTGTTGCCCTGTCCGACTTCTTCAAGTCAGGTGGTTTGTGCCGACCGGGCGGGTGAGCAGCGGATCTGTATCTTCAGTGGGACTTCCGCCTGAGGGGTGAGCGTGGACGGAGAGGTGTCCCGATCGACGGCGCGGTCAGGCCGCGTCGGACGCCTGGAGCTGGTCGCGGCGCGTCACGCTCAGGTACACCACGACGGCCAGGATGGCCGCCATGAAGATGGCGCTGGTCCCCATCGTTCCCAGGGCCAGACCGCCCGCGTCCTTGTCCTGTGAGAGGTAGTCGCCGATGGACGCCCCGAGTGGACGCGTGAGGATGTACGCCGCCCAGAAGGCCGGGATGCTTCCCAGTCTCAGGAACCGGTGCGCCAGTGCCACCAGCAGGATCAGTCCGGCGAACAGCAGGGCGGACCGCCAGTACCCGATGTCGAGGCGCTCGGCGACGAGGTCGCCGGCGGCCGTGCCGAGCGCGAAGGTGAACAGCACGGCGAGCCAGTAGAAGACTTCCCGGCGGGTGGTGAGGATGCTGTGGATGGAGAGGGTCTTCTCGCTGCGGTACCACAGGGCGAACACGGCGGCCAGCGCGGCGGCGAAGACGATGGTGGTGGTCCAGAGGCTGACACCGAAGTGGTCGGTCAGGTTGTCGGTGATGAGCGTGCCGACCACGCTGACGAGCACCACGGCCAGCCAGTACACGCCCGGCACGTAGCGGCGCAGACGGAACTGCCAGACGAGCACGGCGGCCAGCATGACGCCCATCACCAGCGTGGTGCCGGTGAGGCCCAGCTTGAGCGTGGTGTTCAGGTAATCGGCGGCAGTCTCGCCGACCGTGGTACACAGGACCTTGATGATCCAGAAGAAGACCGTGACCTCGGGGACCTTGCTGAGCATGGTCCGGAGGGTGGAGGGTGGGCGTGCGGTTTCTGTTGTCATGGGTGGCCTCCGTGGGTGCCGTGCGTGGGGGGTGTCCGGGCGGTCGGTCCGGCTTGGTGCTCCGGGTCCGGTGGGGTCCGGGTGCGTCTTCTTCCTGTTCGGGGGGAGTGTATGAACGGCGAGTTAAACCCCCGTATACGCTTGTCATGGCTGGGGGTGGCCGGGTATACCCACGTTTTACGGGCGCTGATCAGACTCCGGGAATGTCCGCTTCTCCGCGTCCGTTCATCGATCGCATCCGTCCGGCGGCGTTGGTGCGGCTGCTGCTGGGGATCCTGCTGCCGCTGCTCGTCGTCGGGGCGCTCGGGGAGGACGTCCTGGAGCGGCAGCGTTTCGCGTTCGAGTCCCCGTTCATGCTGTGGCTGCACGCGCACAGCACCCCCACCCTGGACCGGATCGCCCTGACGCTGGCGGTCGTCGGCGGGATTCAGGTGATCGCGCCGCTGAGCGCCGTGCTGGCATTGGTCCTCTGGCGGCGCTCGCACCGGTCCGCGCGCTTCTTCGTGGTTGCAGTCCTGGGCGCCGCGGCGCTCAATGGCGTCATGAAGCTCGCCTTCCACCGTCCAAGACCGGAACTCTGGCCCCGCCTGGCGCAGGAGAGCGGGGCGTCGTTCCCGAGCGGGCACAGCATGTACAGTGCGGCGTTCGTGACCACGCTGATGCTGCTCGTCTGGAACACCCGCTGGCGCTGGCCGGCGGTGGTGCTCGGCACGCTCTTCACGCTGGCGGTCGGCTGGTCACGCATCGACCTGGGCGTGCATTACCCGACGGACGTGCTGGCGGGGTGGCTGAGCGGCGTCGCCTGGGTGCTGGGCGTGTACGGCGTGTACCGTCCAGGTGCCGTCCGTGACGGGGAGCATGCCGCGTGAGGGTATTGATCGTGGAGGATGACCCGTTCATTTCGGATCTGCTGAGCGACGGTCTGGCGGAGGAGGGGTACGAGTGCGACGTGGCCGGCACGGCCGCCGAGGCCGGGGAGCTCGCCCGGCTGTTCCCGTACGGGCTGCTGATCCTGGACGTGATGCTGCCGGAAGGAGCGGACGCCGGATTTCAGCTCGGGCGTCAGTTGCGGCGGCACGGGCTGACGACGCCGGTGCTGTACCTCACGGCGCGCGGCACGGTGGAGGACCGCATTGAGGGACTCGACGCGGGCGGGGACGATTACCTCACCAAGCCCTTTGATTTCGGGGAGTTGCGGGCCAGGATCCGGGCGCTGCTGCGCCGTGTGAGTGGTCACCCGCAGAATGTCGTGGCGCTGCCGGCCGGTTTCACGCTCGACCTGAGCGGCCGTGACCTGTACCGGGAGGGCCGGCGCACCGACCTGAACCGGCGGGAGTTCATGCTGCTCGAACTGCTGGCGATGCATCCCGGGCGTGCCTTCACGCGGGAGGAGATCGTTGACCGGTTGTGGGGTGGTGACGGCGGGGTGGAGTTGAAGGTGATCGACGTGTACGTCAGCACCGTGCGGCGCAAGACGCACGAGACGTTGATCGAGAGGGGGCACGGGTACCGCCTGGGCCGCATTTCAGGCGACCCGGCATGAGGTTCCCGTCTCCGGGGGCAGGTGCGTTCCGGCTGCTGGTTCCGCACGGCAGCCTGCGGGCGCGGCTCACCTTCGGGTACGCGCTGATCTTTAGCGCGTGCATTCTGCTGGGGGCGCTGGGCGTGTATGTGACGGCCCGCAGCAGTCTGCAGCGCTCACTCGACCGTACGTTGCAGGAGACGGCGAGCGTGGCGCGCGCCAGCATCGAGACGGGACAGGGCCGGGTGTTTCTGGCTCCGGAACTCCGGCCTGCCGGGGACCTGAGCATCGAACTGCTCACCGGGAGTGGGACCGTGATTCAGACGGTCGGTCTGCACGGTCCGGTCCGGCGGTTGCCGTTGACGCCTGGACTGCGCAGCAGCGGTGAGCGCCGGGTGCTGACGCTGCCGGTCGGGGCGGACCTGCTGCTGCGGGTTTCGCGGCCCAGCGACACCCTGACCGAGGTCCTCGAAACGCTCGGGCGGATTCTGACGGTCGGGAGTCTGCTGATGGTGGCGGTGTCGTGCGCGGCCGGGTACGTCCTGGCGGACCGGGCACTGCGTCCGGTGGACGAGGTGGTCGGCACGGCGCGCCGGATCGCGCAGGGCGGCCAGTACCTGGAGCGCGTTCCGCAGGCGCCGGGGTCGGATGAGATGGCGCGGCTGACGGCCACCGTGAACCTGATGCTCGATCACCTGTCAGGCATGATCGACCGGGAGAAGGAATTCGCCCGCATCGCGGCGCATGAACTCCGCACGCCGCTGACCGCCCTGAAGGGCCGCCTTGACCTGGCGCTGGAACGGCCTCGGGATAACGAGACGTACCTCAGGACCCTGTCGGTCATGCGCAACCGCGTGAACGCCCTGGTGCGGCTCAGCGAGGGGCTTCTCGACCTGGCGCGCAGTGACGCGCCGCTGAACCTGATGCCTGTCGAGTTGGGGGCGGTGGCCCTGAGCAGTGCCGAGGCGCAGCGGGAGGCGTTCCTAGCGGCCGGGAAGCGGCTGGAGCTGGACGTGGAGGAGAGCTGGGTCCAGGCGGAGATGCCCGGCGTGCAGCAGGTCGTGCAGAACCTGCTGGAGAACGCCCTGAAGTACGGCGGTTCGCGGGTGCGGGTCCGGGTGAGCGGCGGCGTCCTCGAGATCGAGGACAGTGAGTCCGGGCCGGACGGGACGCAGTGGGCGCGTCTCCTGCGGCCGTTCGAGCGGGGGGTTGCGCTTCAGGCGGTGACGGGCAATGGCCTGGGGCTGGCCCTGGTTCAGAAGCTGGCCGGGCGCTGGGACGCGGAGCTTCGCCCGGACTGGCATCCCGGGGGCTTCTCGGTGAGGGTCAGCTGGCACGTTCATCCTCCGGATGGAAGCTGTGCCGCTGACCTCCAGTCTACCCGGGTTTAGCGCCGTTTTCCGTTCCAACTCTTGTGGAATCCCACAAAGCCGGAGATATCAATAGTTTAATGTCGACGTATCCAAGAGGTGGTGCCGTAATCACTCAGATTCCGTAAGCGAAACTTCATTCGAGCCATACGCTCACGATCTCACTCTGTCCCTGACCCTGGAGGAACACCATGGCACGCTTTTTCCGTTTGAATTCAGTACTGGCTTCGGCGCTCCTGTTGAGCAGTGCGGGCGCGGCGGCCACGCCCACCCTGACCTTCCCCTTCAAGGCTGCCATCACGCCCACCAGCGGTGGTTCCGGTCAGTTGACCGTTCGCACCCTGAGTCCCACGAGTTCCATCTCGGTGCTGACCCTGCGCGGCCTGACGCCCAGCACCCCGTACGTGGCCCACTACCACGCCCTGGGCGCGGCCAGCAGCGACCCCTGCGCCTCCAACGGTCCCATCACCCTCGGCTTCCCGGCCTTCAGGTCCAATGCGCAGGGTCAGGCCACGGTGCTGCTGCGGGCCGATCCGGCGCGGATCAAGGGCACGCTCGGGGCTTATGTCAATGTCCATACCGCCGCGAATCTGGCAGTGGTTCCACTCTGCGCGTCGGTGCTGAAGACTGGGAAGGCCCAGGCGGCCCAGAGCACGACCACTGCGGTGCCCGCCGCGCTCCAGCAGACCGTCAAGATCGGTGACAACTTCTTCATGCCCGCCGCTCTCTCGGTGGCAGCTGGCACCACCGTCACCTGGCTCCACACCGGGAAGGTCACGCACAACGTGCTGTCGGTTGATCTGCCGGGGATTCACTCTGCCGATCTCCAGCCCGGCGAGAGTTACAGCTACACCTTCAAGACCCCTGGAACCTTCACCTATTACTGCTCGTACCATGAAGGCATGAGTGCCACAATCACTGTGACCAACCGCTGAGGCGGCGTCAACGCACACTCGCACCACGGAGGACATCATGATGGGACACAAGATCGTATTACTCGGTATCGCTGGCCCCCTGCTGCTCGGCTCCTGCGCGCTGTTTGGCCTGCCGACCACCTACCTGTTCAAGCACAACCCCAACCAAGCTGATCCGAATGCAGTCGGCAATGCCGTCGCGTCCGAGTCGGGCGGCGGCATGGTCACCACCGTGCTCAGCCTCTCCGGCCTGACGCCTGGCAAGGCGTACATCGCCCACTACCACGCCTTTGGGCCGGACTCCAGCACCAACCCCTGCGCCTCAAACGGCCCGGTGACGGTGGGCTTCCCGAACTTCACGGCAGACGCCAGCGGGAATGCCAGCGTGACGGTGAAAACCGAGCAGGTCAAGATCGAGGGCGACAAAGGCGCGTACATCAATGTGCACTACGCCAGCGACCCCTCGGCGGTTCCGATCTGCGCGCCCGTCAAACTCGCCAAGGGCTGAGGAAGAGACATGCAGGCAGGGGCCCCTCACTTGACGGTGAGGGGCCCCTGCCTGCTGGTGAAACAGCCTGACCACTGACCAGAGAGACTGGAGGAAGGGAACCCAACCCTGCGGCAGCCCTTGGCCGTTAGGCTTGACCCATGACCCCGCTTACCTTCGGCCCCGCCATCCAATTGACCTCCGGGCCTGGCGTGGACGTCCGCCCGAACTGGACGCCAGACAGCGCTGGCGTAGTCTTCGAGCGCCTGCTGGGGGGAACGCGCGGTCTTTATCAGGTGCTGTCGGACGGGTCGGAGCTGACCGAGCTGACGCTCTGCAACCTGCCGGGCACCAACGCCACCGGGCGTCCGGCCTTCTTCGGCCTGAACGACTTCGCCTTCGTCAGTGACCGGAGCGGGCGACCGGCCCTCTGGCGCTGCAACCTGCCGTACGGAACCGTGACGCTGCTGGTGGAGTCTCCCAAGGCCTGCTACGGTCCAAGTGTCGCCGCCACCAACCGGCGGACGCTGCTGTATTTCCAGCAGACGGAGGGGCAGACGTTTCATGTGCATCAGCGCGACGCCGACGGAAACACCATCCAGCTCACGAACACAGCGGGCGTGCAGGATCAGCCCTGGCTGCTCCCGGATGCCGGCTCGTTCGTGTACCACGCTCAGGAAGACGGGAAGAACCTGATCTACCTCCAGCCCACCGGGCCCGGAGCGAGGCGGGTCTGCCTCAGCCCTGAAGACGAGGGAACCGCCTATGTCACCCCGTTCCCGTCGCCGGACGGGCAGTGGGTGGCGTTCTCGTGTACCCACTCCGGAACCTCCCAGGTCTGGGTGATGAAGATGGACGGCACGGACCGTCAGCAGGTCACCGCAGGTGATCCACACCGTTTTCCGGCCTGGAGTGCAGATGGAAAGATGCTGGTCGTCGTTCGGGGTGAGCCGGTGGCAGCACAGCCGAGCGGGCACCTGTGGACCATCCCGATACGCTGAACGCCCACATCACGGCGCTCGTGCGGGTTCAGTGCAGCACCGCGATGCCCGTTCTGAGGGCGTACACGGCAGCCTGTGTGCGGTTGTGCACCTTGAGGGCGGCGAACGTCTGCGACATGCGGTTGCGGATGGTCTTCTCGGACACGCTCAGGCGTACAGCGATCTCGTGGTTTCCCAGGCCCTCGGCCACCAGCCGCAGCAACTCGCACTCCCGGAGGCTCAGTGCCGTGTCTGGAAAAGCCACCCTCTTGGGCCGCGTGACGTCCAGAACCGGCTCACCCGCATGAACCCGCCGGATCAGACTCACCAGCTCGTCCCCTCTGGCTGTCTTGGTGAGGCACCCCTTCGCGCCCGCCTCCCGTGCCCGGATCGACTGGAATGGATCAACAGACGACGCCAGGGCGATGATGCGGCTCGCGGGCCGCTCCTGCAGGGTGGCCTGGATGGTCTGCACGCCGCTCAGACCAGGCATCTCCAGGTCGATCAGCGTCACGTCCGGGCGCAGACTGGCCGCGAACCGGATTCCTTCCCGGCCATCTCTGGCCCCGGCGATCACCCTCATCCCAGCGGCTTCGAGGAGACGCCCGACCCCCTGGCGGAACAGGGCGTGGTCATCGACGATCATCACCCGGATCTGGGCCGCTCCCGTCATGCGTTCAGTCATCCTGGTCGGCATCTCGCTGTCTCAGGCGTCCAGGTCCGGGCAGAACTGCTGGACGATGTACGGCCCGTAGTAGTGGATGAAGTGCCCGCCGTGCGACCGCAGCAGGTGGCAGACCCGCGGGGCCTGTTCCTCGTGGCTGACGTGGACGACCACCAGATACCGGCCCCGCAGCAGTTCATCTTCGTAGCGTCGGGCGTGCTCGTACTCGTCGGTCATCTTCTGAATCTGCCGCCGCCAGCGGGCCAGCAGACCGTGCCGCTCACCCGTGAAATCCAGGCGATCGGCACCCAGAACGCCTGGGTGGGCACCTTCCGCAGTGCAGACACCGTGGTGTTCCGCGCGAACCTGCGGCATACCAATGTGGAAGTCCGGGAAGGGCTGGGGCAGAACTTCGCGGGTGTGCTGGTCAGCGACCGCTCCTCGTCCTATGACAGCCGCTTCCTGCAGGACGTCCAGCAGCAGAAGTGCCTGGCGCACCTGATCCGCAACGCGGATGATGTCGCCGCTGGAGAGCAGGGTCGACCTGGGCGGGGAGAGCTGTACGGGCAGCGGGTCGCACAGGTCTTCCGGGACGGCATCCGACTGCACCGGAACGTGAGAGCGGGCGTGTGTACGCGAGAGGAGTACGCGCAGCAGGGTGAGTGCCTCACCCTGCGCCTGGACGCCCTGCTGAATCGGGCACCACTGAAGTCGAAGGCGAACGAGCGACTCCGGTTGGGCATCCTGAAACAGAGCGTGCTGGACCGGTTGTGGCGATTCCT
>NZ_BMOE01000017.1:54598-67926 GCF_014646915.1 Deinococcus aquiradiocola
AGACCCGGACATTCCACCGACGAACAACGCAGCGGAACGGAGCCTGCGGACGGTGGTGATGGCGAGGAAGGTCTCGCCGTGCAGCAAGAACGCGGTGGGCGCGCAGACGGACATACGGATCAAGTCCACGGTGGAGACCGCGCAACCGCGCGGTCTGGACCCCGTCGCGGTCCTGGCCGGCCTGATGCGCTGACCGGGTCCTCGATCTTTCAGCCGACCGCTAATCACAGACTCCGGGGCTTGCATCCAGCGCTGGGTCAGCATGCTTGATCGCTCGGGAAGGTGTGACAGGCAAAGCTTCCCACGGCTCTGCTCAACACACAAAAAGGTCAGGTACTGACGACCATCTCATATCTCTCCATATGCTCGTTCTGAAATTTATCCGAGTTTGCCAATCGGATTAATATGTGGCAAACTAGCGACGCTTCAATGTGCCGAACTGCCCCCAGAGATACAAGGAGAAGAATGCGTGTAGTCCTATTTTTTCTGGCCCTTCTGAGTGGAGGTTCAAGCCTCGCTCTCACCACCTATCCAGTGAGTATCACTCACAGTGCAGGCAGCACCATCGTCCGCACCAAACCAGTGCGGGTTGTCGCTCTCGGGCCACACGCCCTCGACCTGCTTCTGTCCCTTGGAATTCAGCCCGTCGGCTATGGCGAGGCCTCCACCTACATCAAGACGCCTGCCTTCGGCTCACCGATCCGTGACATCCGCGTTCTGGGCAGCCGGGTGACTTCCAATCCTGTGAACGTGGGGGACCGGTTCAATCCCAGCCTGGAGATCCTGGCTTCGTTGAAGCCAGACCTGATCGTCGGTGAAGATTACGCTGCTCAGGTTTACCCGCAACTGAGCCGCCTCGCCCCGACGCTGCTGTTCAAAGGGATAGACCGCAACGATTGGCAGAAGACGCTGCCCCTCCTCGCCAAAGCGGTCGACCGTGAAGTCACCTACGCTCAAGTCCTGAAATCGTACACGGCGAATGTCCAGTCCACCCGCAGCGTCCTGGCCCCACGCTTCAAGAACCAGACGGTACTGGTGGTCTGGACGAGCGGCGGAGAAAGCAAGTACACCTTCAACGTCAGCAAGCGGAGCGACTGGACCGGCGGCCTGCTGAGCGACCTGGGACTGAACGTGATCGACGGTGAAAAGGCTGACGCCGTGCTGAGCATCGAGGGTCTGGTGGCCTTGAACCCGGACGTGGTGCTCGTCCTGGCTGCCGGGAACAGTACGCCAACCCGCGCGCGTGCAGATTGGAACAGCACGGCCCTGACCAGCCGGTTACAGGCGACCCAGAAGGGCCAGGTCTATTTCCTCGATTATCATCTGTTTCGCCGTATTCGCGGACCGATTGCCGCTCAACTAATCGAGCGGCAACTTATCAAGGAAATGGCCCCGAACTGAAGAGGGCTGTACTGCTTCTCTCTGGTCTGGGTAGTCTCTTTCCTGATCTGAATGGACAGCCGAAAAGCCCCCCTGCCGCGCCGAAGCGCCAGCAGGGGGGTTGATCATGTATGACGGTGCAAGCTGGCCGATAGGTTGTGTTGCCTTCCCCGGGAGAGCTGACCCTGGTGTGCCCCCTAAAAATGGAAGAAGCTGATGAGAGTCATTCGGATCTCCCCCGGTGGAGCACAAGGGCTTCCCTGGTGCGCTCCGGAAAGCGAGGATGACCTATGAAAGCAGGAATCTTTACTGAAGAGCAGATCGTCGCCCTCCTCCAGAACGCTCAGAAGGGCGAAAAAACCGTGGAGGAGCTCTGCCGCGACCTCGGATGCAGTACCGCGTCCTTCTACACCTGGAAGAAGCGTTACGGCGACGCCAGCGGGGACGGGCGTTCGGATGAGATGCGCAACGCGGGAGCCTCGAGAGGCTTCTTCCTGGAGCGGAGCCGAGAGGTGTTCTGCCGCGTCCTGAGGTGCGTGGCGATCTTGTGTAAGCGGGGCATGAGCGTCTGAAGTAGAATGTCGAACGTTTTCGTCAACAGCGTTCTTGTGCTGGATTTTTGGCCTTATGAAATTATAAATAATCAGGGTGATTGATCCTGTGGTTTCCGGATTCTCGGTGTGTCGAATCGCTGAACAAAGGAATAGCTCGTCATAAGGTAAGCACTCAAGGGAAGAACTGAAAACGTGAAAAGGTTACTCGCAATCGGTATGCTGGCTCTTCTAAGTGCGGGAAGTGTTTATTCACAAAAGGTCGTGAGTGAGGTCGTACTCAAAGATTACCCAGGAATTATACAGATATCGCAGTCCGAACAAAAATACGGTGCCGGTAATGTCATTTATTCTTTTCCTTTTGAGGGCCTGCTCACCAATTTTGGCAACTTTGTGATCGAGAGCAGAGATGCTGACAGCTCGAGTGTGCGCTACCGAGTGAGCCAGGGCTCCGATACTTCTGGAGTGATCAAATTGGCAAAACGCTCGAAGGATGATCTTATAAACGACGTTGAAGTGATGATGCTGTTTAAAGCAAACGGCAAAAGAAGTGATATTCGCGCTTATAGTTTTTTGGCGCAGCCGTTTATCAACTTTTGCGCGACTGCAAGACCCTGGATGACAAAGAAATCCGTCACATGGCTTGAGCGGGTGTCCGATCAGATTTTTGAAGCCTCGATAGCAAATCGTGACTTTTCATACTCCGAAAAGAAAGATCACGTATCAATTGCCGTTACCTTAAAATTAACTCCCCAGGGCAAGGTTTTAAATGTACACACTGTCGTTGACAAGCTTCCCGGTCCCAGCTCACGCGTTACAGCCTGTACGTTTGGTGGAACGATACGAGAGACTGATTACAGATAAATCGAGTTGACTTTTCCTGGGTTTCAGGGAGCTGGGTAGAGATCAGTAGAATTGGATGACCATGAACTGGCTTCACTTGACGGACGACGCCAAGTGTTTTGAGACTTAGTACCGATCAGCAGCATCCTTCAGCATACTGCTGGGGGCGATACTAAACTCACTGACAGAGTTCTCGGACGCACTTTATGACGCCTGCACAGGTCAATAAAGCACTTGAAAGGCTTTCGCGAGGGCAGGTCAATGATGTTGTTGGGGGAAGCAGGTGATTTGAGATTAAATTCCCTGTGTAGGCGAGGCTTAATGTGAGAGAGTCGAATATGTATTATGTATTAGCGGGCGACTGGTCAAAAATGCCCAATGAGAGCAGTATACCTCGTGTAGAGAAGCGTCTCATGTCTATGGATTTATTCATGGATGTTTGGTCTACCGAGCCATTAATGAAAAAATGGCCTGAAATAGAAGTTTCCATGACTAAGCGTACTGCAATGCTCGACTATCTAGCCACGACTGGCGGGCTTGATATATGCAAACGAGCGATGTTTGGCGAAATCAGAAAATTAGATAGAAATATAGAGGAATTGCCAGTTAATGTAGTGGACAGAAAGTCAGGCGATAAAATTGACATCCCTTACGCTGTCCTCCATCCTCTATGTTCATTTAGAGCCTTCGATCTCAACAAATCCAGTCGGCGCTCTTCCGGAAAGATCAAGACTCTGGTCCCAACTGAGGATTTATTGGCGAGTGAGATTCCTATCCTAAGTAGCTGGCTGATATGAACTGATGCATCTGCACCCTTGCTCGCTTTGCTTTCGGCTCCCCGTTTTTCCCTACTGGGGCGAAGGCGGGAACAGGATGAACCGAACGAGCCTCCACTCATGGACCAATCTTCACTAGCCAGCTACTTAAGAGACGATGAGCATTGGCTTATACTGGTAAGTGATCGACTAAAATCCCATTTAGAGGGTGCCGGTATCACTGGGTGTCGTTTTATTCATTTGGATTCGTACGCCGCTGATAAGTGAACAGGTTCTCCATTCTGTCCCTCGACCCTCAAGAGTCCGCCACACGGCGGGTTCTTTGCTTTACAGCCGGGAGAGGCAGCCCGGGGCTGTCATGTGGGTGCCCTCGAGCGCGACCCGGATCTTGTGCAGGCCAATCTCTTCACCCTGAGCCTTGAGTGCCTGATACAGCAGCCGGTACCCGGAGGTGGGGTGCTGCAATGCTGTAGGGCAGCATCTTCTCATAGAGCGCGTCACAGCACTGCCTTATGGCACAGCGCGCCGGCGCGCTGTGCTGATGGTCCGGCAGCCGCCAGGAGGGCACGCTGGCGTACGGAGCGAACCGACGCAAGCCGAGTTGGGGTCGGCTCTGCCGGAGGACGATCAGATCAATCAGCGTCAGAGCCGCCGCACTTGCAGCCAAGCGTCCTCTCCTGTGGAGCTGTGCCAGTGATGGGCGCTGTTCTGGCCAAGACTGCTCATCAGCTTCGTCCATAAAACTGCGCCGTCTGTGATTAGTGCCCCCCTGAGTGCCCGGCTTTCCCACCGGGCACTCTTGCCGCTACCATGCTGTCCATGGCTTCCAAAGTGACTGAGAACGATCTCTCCGAGATCGTCCGTCGCCAGGCTGAGCAGATCGACCAGTTGATCGCGCAGAACACCGCACTCCAAGCTGAAATTGCCCGTCTGAAGAAGCGCATCGAAGAACTGGAACGAAGGGCCCGCAAGTATGCCGCTCCCTTCAGCCGGGAGAAGCAGACTGCCGATCCCAAGTCACCAGGACGCCGTCCTGGTGAAGGATCCTTCGCGCACAAGGCCCCACCCACGCCAGCGCAGATCACGGCGACCGTGCAGGTCGACACGCCCAACACCTGTCCTCGATGTGGGTTTACGGGGCCACTGATCTTCACCCGTCAGGACAAGGCCTGGGTCACGGAACTCGTCCCCCAAAACGCCATGCAGGTCACCGAGTACCACGTGCCCGTCATGGAATGCCCGCAGTGTCACCACGCGGTGCGTGGTGACCACCCCGACCTGAAGAGTGATCAGGTGGGCGCGACCTCTCATCGACTCGGACCCGTCCTGCATGCCACCCTTCAGACTCTCCATCACGAGCTGGGCCTCCCGGTCCGCCGCATCGGTCGGGTCATGGACCTCCTGGGCGGCCTTCAGATCACGCAGGGGGCGATCACGCAAGCCGCACAGCGGCTTGCTGCCGACGGAAGCGCCCTGGCTGCCCACGTCGATGCCTTACAGACACAGATTCAGCAGGCGCCCTATGTGCATCACGACGATACCGGCTGGCGGATCGGCACCCAGAACGCCTGGGTGGGCACCTTCCGGAGTGCGGACACCGTGGTGTTCCGCGCGAACCTGCGGCATACCAATGTGGAAGTCCGGGAAGGGCTGGGGCGGAACTTCGCGGGTGTGCTGGTCAGCGACCGCTTCTCGTCCTATGACAGCCGCTTCCTGCAGGACGTCCAGCAGCAGAAGTGCCTGGCGCACCTGATCCGCAACGCGGATGAGGTCGCCGCTGGAGAGCAGGGTCGACCTGGGCGGGGAGAGCTGTACGGGCAGCGGGTCGCACAGGTCTTCCGGGACGGCATCCGACTCCACCGGAACGTGACGAAGGGAGTGTGCACGCGGGAAGAGTATGCGCAGCAGGGTGAGTGTCTCACCCTGCGTCTGGACGCCCTGCTGAATCGGGCACCACTGAAGTCGAAGGCGAACGAGCGACTCCGGTTGGGCATCCTGAAACAGAGCGTGCTGGACCGGTTGTGGCGATTCCTGAAGGACCCGGACATTCCACCGACGAACAACGCCGCGGAACGGAGCCTGCGGACGGTGGTGATGGCGAGGAAGGTCTCGCAGTGCAGCAAGAACGCGGTGGGTGCGCAGACGGACATGCGGATCAAGTCCACGGTGGAGACCGCGCGGTTGCGCGGTCAGGACCCCGTCGCGGTCCTGGCCGGCCTGATGCGCTGACCGGGTCCTCGATCTTTCAGCCGACCGCTAATCACAGACACTGCGCCCTCCCAACGGCACTCGAGACCTTAACGGGGAATTTCGGGCGATTGAGGACTGTCTTGGCGAAGACAGCGCGGCCTCCTCTCATCACGGCGTAGCATGGCTGCATGGCTTCCTGGACCGAACTCGAATGGTTGAACGCACCGCGCTGGCAGGTCGACGGTGAGACGCTCGTCGTGACGACGGACGCCCACACCGATTTCTGGCGGGAGACCCACTACGGCTTCGTCCGGGACAGCGGCCACTTCTTGCACGCCGCGGTCCAGGGGGAGTTCACCGCCCAGGTGCGGGTGCAGGGGTCGTACCGCTCGCTGTATGACCAGGCGGGGCTGATGGTCCGGGCGGACGAAGCCCACTGGGTGAAGACCGGTGTGGAGTTCGTGGGCCATCAGCAGCTCAGCGCGGTCGTCACGCGGCCCTACAGCGACTGGAACGTCCGGCCGGTAGGCTCCCCGGCGTGGGTGGAGCTCCGGATGACCCGGCGCGGGAATGCCCTGAGCGTGCAGACCCGGCTGCCAGGAGAGGACTGGCAGCTGCTGCGCCTGACCTTCTGGCCGCCAGACCTGTCCGTATCGGTCGGAATCTACGCCTGCAGTCCGGGCGACGCTGGCTTCGAAGTGCGCTTCAGTGACTTCAGTGTTCAGGGACCCGCAGACGGCCCTCTCTACTGAGCCGTGGTAAGGGTCGCACGAGGGTTCGCGTGGGAATCTGTGCTCAGGACGAGGTCCTGTGGGCGTGGCCACCTCGACGTCCTGAACGCAGGTTTGGGTTCCGGCGCGGCGTGTGACTCCTTGTTCCGGACTGTCCCTCCGCGCTTACCGTAGGGGGATGCCGACCCCGATCGCATTCCACCTGTCCCTCGCCTTCGCTCTGCTTGCCCTGCTCGCCCTCTTCCTGCCCAGGCCCGCCGCGCGTGTGGCCGCGGCGTTCTCGTGTTCGCGTTGCGCGCGTTCACCGTCACAGCGGCCTGAGCCATCAGGTCCGGCCGGATCGCCTGAACGGTGAACATCTCCTGGGTCTGCTGGATGGGGGCAACACTGGCGACAGTGCGTGCGCTTGAAACAGTTGCTTCTGGAACTTCACCCGCACAGGAAGGAAAGGGTGGGGCCGCGGTCTGTGCGCGTCGCAGACCAAATGATGCCCCGCAGGGGGTGCCCAAGGCGCTGCAGGACGCTTTTTATCCGCTCTCGGGTGCATGATTTGACGTGGCGTGCATATCGGGCTATATTAGAGAAATCAAGGCACCCGAGCGGTGCCTTTTTTGTTGCCCTTAGCCCGTGTCCGTACTGCCCCTCTGCCGGGAACAGGAACAGCTCCTCGTGCTCGTGAGCAGGAAGGGGCTGAGGGGTGCTGATCGCCTCGACGGGCAGTCAGGGCAGGTAGGTGTAGACCGTCTCGCGGCTGATCCCGAAGTCCCGTGCCAGCTTCGCTTTCGCCTCACCCGCTGCTGCTCGCCGCCGGAGGTCCTCGACCTGAGCCGCGTTGAGTGAAGGCTTGCGCCCCTTGTACACGCCTGCCTCCTTCGCCAGCGCGATCCCTTCCCGCTGTCGCTCCCGGATCAGGGACCGTTCAAACTCCGCGAAAGCGCCCATCACGTTCAGCAGCAGCATCGACATGGCGGAATCGTCCCCCTTGAAGACCAGGTTCTCCTTGACGAACCGCACCTCGATGCCGCGCCCGGTCAGGTTCAGGACCACGGTGCGGAGATCCCCGAGGTTGCGGGCGAGACGGTCCATGCTGTGCACCGTGAGCGTGTCGCCGTGCCGGAGGAACTGCAGCATCTCGGTGAAGGCCGGACGGCTGGTGTTCTTGCCGCTGGCCTTGTCGGTGAAGGTGCGGTCGAAGTGCAGGCCCTCCAGCTGGCGGGCGGTGTTCTGGTCGCCGCTGCTGACCCGGATGTACGCCACGTGCTGACCGGTGGTCGGGCCGGGTGCGGGCGTGGCGGTCACAGGTGCGGTCTTGCGGGCACGGGTCTTTCTGGGGGCGGGGTCAGGCATGGAGGCTCCTCTGTGTCAGGTTAGGTTCCAGACCCGTACAATCTAGTGTCAGACAATGCGGAAATCAATCCTAGTCTGACACTTTATCGACACCTGCCTGACGTGGCGCTAGGGTATACCCCAGTTGGACATTTGAGAAATTGATCCGCACGCGCCCAGCGTGAGCTGAACCGCCCCCGCTATACACTCGAGTGGCATGAGCTCCCTCCCCTCTGAACTGCTCGACGTCTTCCGCACGGGGTGGGCCCGCATGTGGGCGGAGCACCCGGATGGCCTGCCCAGCGATGTGTTCGATGCCACCAAGGAAGCCCTTATTGCCGACTTCGTGGCGACCCTGCAGGGCAGACCAGCTCAAGTGATCCCCACCCTTCAACTCGCAGCCCGCGAGGGCACTGCGGAATACGCAGTGGGATATGACTTCCCGATGCTTCTCCTGGGCGCCTTGACTCGCGTTGATCACGACGGTCACGTCCTGATTGACGTGGCAGACGACCGTGAGCAGCCATGGTTCCTCCGGCGCGTTGCCATACAGGCACTGGGAACCCGGACCCGGCCGGAGCTCATCGCCCTGTTCCGCCGAGTGCTACGTGACAATGAGAATGAGGGGGAGGTGCGGACGGCCGCGCTGTTCGCCCTGGTGGAACAGGGCGACGTTGAAAGCTTGGACATTATCCGCTCTCTGAGCGTGCGGGGCGAACCCTGGATCAGCGCTGCGAACCCACTCCTTGAGGCGCGCGGGCGGCTGGGAGACCTCACCGCCACCCGTGACCTGATCAGTCTCACCTCCGACCCCTGGCAACACCACTTCATGGCTGGCCGGCGAGGGCTGGCCGCCCTGGAAGCGCAGGTCGGTGGCCTGGCACCGATGGTACGGGCACTGCAAGCGGCCCCCCAGGCACGTGCCCCGCGTAGCCTCTGGGGGCGCGTCCCGCACCCGGGCACGTCCCCACTGGTGGATCGCCTCCATGCACTCGCGACGGCTGACCCCATGGACGCCGTGCGGAACTGGGCGACGATGCGCCTCGCGGAACTCGAACCCTCCCACACAGCCGAGGTGCTTCTGGAGGCGCTTCGGGACCCTGACTGGTGGGTCCTCAAGAATGCCAGTGACGCCCTGAGCACTCTGAAACCCGCTCCGGTGGAGGCCCTGCACGCCCGGGTGGGCAACCCAGAGCTGGCGCTTGACGAACGGCGATGGGCCGCCCGCACCCTCCTCCTGCTCGGCGAATCCCCAGACCTGCATGTCATCCCCGACATGCAGGTGACGTTGCCAGCGGTGGTGCCCCTGGAGGTACGGTCAGCGATCGTACGCTCGTATGCACCGGGCGCAGAGGCTGGCAGCGACGTGCGCTGGCTGATCGAGGGCCTGACCTTGCCCCACAGGGATCACGAGGCAATGAAGGCCCTGCGGGCTGAGCACGAGCAGGTTGTGCAGGCGCTCCGGACACACGGGATTGAGGTCGGGGAAGCCATTGACGCGGGTGAGTGGCACAGTCAGGGAGGTGGGACCTATGTCGTCCTGCCATCGGAAGGCGGCGACCTGAGTCTCAGTACACTAGGGCGGTTCGGAGCCGAGCACACCTGGGGTGGGGACGGAGTCCACCCAGCCACCATGATCAATCGGATCCGCGCAGCCCTCGCGTCCGTGGGATGGGAATGGGTGGATGACGATATCTTGTCCGTCACGGTGCCGGGTCTCAACGTCTACTACTTCGGAGCGCGAGAACCTCTCAGTGTCGGGGAATTACTCTTCTACTGGCAAGACTAACGCGCGTAGAAGGCAAGGCCGCTGGGCTACCAGAAACGGAAAAGCGTGATGCCTGGGCCTCAGCACCTGATGTTAACGTCCGGTAATTGTCCGTCGCGTCGATCAAGCAATTGCCCATCTGCTGCCCAGATCGGTTTGTTAGACTGCGCTGCAGAACGTCGTCCGTGGGACTCTGGCGTGACTTCCGAGACATCCCTCTGAAGGTTGCACCTTGCCGTCACGCCGCCACTTCCCGGGCGGCGTTCTGCTGAGGGAGGCACCATGCCGAGCGCCGAGACCGTCGCCCGAGAAGACCTGATCCTGTTCCTGAATGCGGCGTTCGCCTGCACCGGGCAGCGGGAGTTCTACCACACGGCCGACGAGCAGCGCGTCAGCGTGCAGTTCCTGCACGCCTACATCCTCGGGAATTACCGGCGGCTCTACGCCCGGACGCTGGCGGCCGGCGTCAACGATTTCAACGCGGCCGAAATCATCGTGAACCTGCTCCGCAGCGGACAGGACACACCGGTCACCTTCAGAACTGAGGAGAATGCCCTGCTGACCGCGGCGATCGGTCGACTGCCGCCCCAGCGGGGCTGGAAGCTGATCACCCGGCTGCGACAGGAGCGGATCAACAACCGCCGCACCCGGGCACTCGTGAGGGCATACACCCTGGGCCAGCGGGACCTGACCTTTCAGGCGGTGAAGTACCGGCGGCACGTCCGGGCCGCGGCCCTGCATGCCCACCTGACATTGCCGGGCGAGCTGCCCGCCTTCCTGTTCGGCAAGCACCAGAACGTCTTCCGGACGCCCCTGCTGGAGACCTTCCGGCAGGCCCGCTACAGCCACCAGGCCGTGTATGACCTTCCTTTCACCGTGGCGCAGGGGATGGCCGCCAAGCACGGCATTGCTCCGGACCTCTTCCTGAAGAACATCGCGCCCCGGTTGACCGAGCGTGAACGGCTCCGGCTCCAGAATCGCAGTGGAGGCAAGGTCGAGTTCCGCCCCGAGCGGTTGCCGCTGACGGCCCTGTGCAGCTACGTGCTGTCCCTGCCGATGGCTGAGAGGCGGGAGCGGCAGGACGAGTTGACCGGCTGGCTGGACGTGGCCGCCCGCAGGGTCCTCCGTCGCCGGCCCCTGCCGCTGCCTGCGGGCCGGACGGCGGCAGTGCTCGACAATTCGTTTTCGGCGTCCGGCTCGCGTGAAAAGCCTCGCCGGCCCCTCGCGCTCGCGCTGGCCACGGACTGGCTGCTCCGGTCGGCCACCGCTGAAGGTGAGTACCGCGCCTTCTGGACGCATCCGGTCGCCTCACCATTGCTGGTCCGTGCCGAGGGGCAGACGAACCTCACCGACCGTTTCCTGGACGCGCTGGACTGGGGCGCGCAGACGGTGATCGTGGTCTCGGACGCGGTGGAGAACGATCCGCCCGGCGTCTTTCATGCGGCCTACACGGCCGCCCGGCGATTGGTCCTGGATCTGAGCGTCCTGCATTTCAATCCGGTCTTCGATGCCGAGATGCTGACCGTGCGCGCCCTCAGTCCACTCCTTCCAGCCGTGGGACTGCGGGACGCCGACGACCTGCCGACCGCCCTGGGCTTCGCCCGATTCGCCGCCGGGCAGACGGACGTGGATGAGCTCGAACGGTATCTGTCTGGCCGGGTCCAGACCTTCCTGAACGCGGGAGCCGTGCATGTT
The DNA here is from genome assembly GCF_014646915.1 of Deinococcus aquiradiocola. Taxonomy (NCBI): domain Bacteria; kingdom Thermotogati; phylum Deinococcota; class Deinococci; order Deinococcales; family Deinococcaceae; genus Deinococcus; species Deinococcus aquiradiocola. The sequence goes on from NZ_BMOE01000017.1 coordinate 65,859, forward strand.
GAAGCTTAACGGTCTGACCCCCGCCCCGGCGCAGGTGCGCGGCGCCTTCCGGCTGGTGCCGCTCCTGCGCGACCGGCCCTGTGACGACGTCCGTCTGACGCCGCACAGCATGGATCCCGGCTTCAAGGTGGTGGCCCTGCCGGACCGCACCGTCTACACCGCCTTCGTGCCGCACGCCCTGCTGCTGGAATGGGACCGGCCCGGAGCACCGCTGATGGCGCTCGGGGGCCAGGTGGGCCGCCCGGGCCGATCCGACTGGTGCGGCGTCGAGATGGTGCAGAAGATGCGCAAGCGCGAACAGGGCGGGCTGCGGTTCCTGCCGCTGCACCTGGCCCTCGAAGGCCTGCTGGCCCTGCATTTCGCTCCGCCGCGCACCGCCTGGAAGGAGCTCTCACGGGACTTTCTGAAGGTCGGTCTGGGTAGTCGGTCCGAGTCCGGCATTCCAGGCACGCTCCTGCCCGGCTTCGAAGACGCGCTCAAGACCTTTGAACTGCATGACGGTCAGGTCGGAATGCTGGTCTTCGTGGGTGAGCAGCTCGCATCGGCGTTTGTGGTGCCCTCAGCCCAGGACTACCGCCGGCTGCACCGCAGCCTGCTGGAGGACCTCTACGGCGAGCTGGTCCTGCGCTACGCAGCCCTATATCCGGACCCTCCCCTGCTCAAGGCGACGCCCCGCTTCGAGCACGCCCGCTCACTCGCCGACCTGCGCGAAGGGCTGACGGTCCTGCGGCGCGAATGGGCAGCGTTCGTGCAGGTCAACATGCTGACCGATCTGCTGGAACGTCCTCTGACCACTGAGAAGGTCTATGAGCCAGGGCAACTCCGGCTTGAACGCTTCGTGACTGACCTTGACCCGGCCCAGGTCAACCACATCGGGGAGCGACTGGTCCGCCCGGACGGCGAGCTGCTGTACCTGAAGACCTTCCAGCTGTCCGCTGCCCAGACCCGGCGCGCCTACCTGCTCCAGCAACTCGCGCAGTACGAGTGGCACCTGGGAAACGCTGCCGCTGGACTCGGCGTCAGTGTTCCGGAGCTGGTGGACCGGGTCACGCGGGCCGGCTTCGGTTACCTGTTGACGCAGGCGGTGCGGGAGACGGCGGCGAAAGCCCTCAGGCAAAAGTGAAGTGGTACAGCACCTGTGGCCTTCGTTGAATGGACACAGCTCTGGTCTTCTGCTGACGAGTGGTATTATTAGTACCGGCATAGATTGAGGTTGCCTCACCTAGCAGAGACCAGAGACTGGCCAACCCTTGAAGATTGTCGGGATCAGGAGTTCACCCTCATCATTCGGATTTCCATCGACTCAAACTTCCGCCGGTATCAATAGCTGTGCCGCACCATCCCTTTTCCACCTTGCTGGAAGGTGGCGAGGCGCTGCTCAGAGACGAGACCGTCCTGCGTGGGTGGGGTCTGAACGACGGGCAGCGCCGCGACTTGATCGCCGCCGTGCCGAACCTCCGGCGGCTGTGGAAGCTGGTCGATGCTCTGAAGCTCCCAGACGGTCCAGTACACGGAGATATCCACCCCAAGAATGCCCTGTGGGACGGTCAGCGGATACGGTTGTTCGACTGGAGTGAAGCGAGTGTCGCGCATCCCCTGACGGACATTGGCTGGTTCGTCGGTCAGCTCGCACGCCAGAAATGGCCGCTGGTCGAGTCTGACCCCGATCTCGCGCGGAAACTCGCCACCACCTACCTGCAGGCCCTGGGTCTTCCCGGAGCCCACGCCGAGATGGCCGCTGCCGTGCCCCTGGCTCTCCTCCAGCGGGCCGTGGTGTACGATGCCACGTTCAGGGAATGGGCGCCGCCAAGGCCACAATATGTGCCGTACTTTTTGCGCCGAATGCTTGCCGAACTGCGGATGCCCAGCCTGAGCTGACCAACGCACCGTTTCCGTGACAGACCCTGAACCGTTACGGTGCACGATAAGCCACTTCGCCTATCCCAGCTTCGAATCCGCTGCGCTATTGAGACCGGTAGAAATTCAGGTTGCTACACTGGCTGGGACATGGCACTCTGGCAGCCCTCCAGGTACACCCGCCCCCAGCTCGAAGAACGGCGACTCGCTG
>NZ_BMOE01000018.1 GCF_014646915.1 Deinococcus aquiradiocola
GCCAGATCCAGCGCTGCTTTGTCTGCTTGGTCACAAAGGTGCATAGTTCGTCGCACTCCAGCACCAGCGACGCTGGTGCTGGAGTGCTCACGTTTTTGACGACATCACCTCCAACGGATCGATGCGGTGTGGGACGCTGTTGACCAGGGTTTTCAGGTGTCTGCGGAACCAGGAGCGGCTGACGCCGACCACCCGGCAGATCCCCCGGTGGGAGATCCGTTCGGATAACATTCGGTCGACCAGAGCGACGGTTTCAGGTGAAATCGGGGGTCGGGTATGGTCGAGCGTGAACTGATACTTGCAGATACGGCACAGGTAACGCTGCTTGCCGGTGTGGGCATGGCCGTTTTTGACGATGCGGACGGCGCCGCAATGCGGACACGTAAGCTCGTTCATGGTTCATTGAACCACTGTCGTGCCCAAGAGTCCACGACCACAGCCCTCATACGCTTGACCTGCCGTGCATACCGGGGTATCCTGTTTCTATCACCGTCCTTCAGGGGCGGTTTTTTCGTTCCTGCCGTCCGCCCACGCGGGTCAGCCGATCTGACGCAGCAGATTCACCGTCTCGATCATCGCCAGGACCGCCTCCGCGCCCTTGTTCCCGGCCTTGATCCCGGCGCGGTTCAGGGCCTGCTCGACCGTGTCGGTCGTCAGCACCCCGAACGCCACCGGGACGCCCGTATGCAGGCTGGTGTTCAGGATGCCAGTCGCCGCGCCGCCCGCCACGAAATCGTAGTGGTCCGTGTCGCCCTTGATGACGGCCCCCAGGCAGACCACGGCGTCGTACCTGCCGGACTCCGCGAGTTTCCGAGCGATCAGCGGCACCTCGTAACTGCCGGGCGCGAGGTAGTGATTGAGGTTCTCCGTCCGTCCGCCGTGCTGCACGAACGCCAGCTCCGCGCCCTCCACCAGCCGGTCCACGATCAGGTGATTCCAGCGGGTGCTGACGACGGCGAACTTCAGGTCGGTGGCGAGCAGGTTGGCTTCAATTCGGTTCATGGTGGGTCTCCTTGAGGATGAAAGGGATGGTGGGGAGGGCGGCTCCGAGGCCCCCAGGCCGCTCAGTCGCCGCGGCCGTCCGTGCCGAGGTGACCGAGTTTGGCGGCCTTGGTGCTGAGGTACGCGGCGTTGTGGGCGTTGCGCCCGGCGTGCAGGGGCACGCGCTCGACGACTTCCAGGCCGAAGCCGCCCAGACTGTGCAGTTTGCGGGGGTTATTGGTCAGGACGCGCAGTTGCCGTGCGCCGAGCAGGTGCAGCATCTGCGCGCCGATGCCGAAGTCGCGGGCGTCGGCGGGAAAACCCAGTTGCAGGTTCGCCTCGACGGTGTCCGCGCCACCGTCCTGAAGGTGGTAGGCGCGGATCTTGTTCAGCAGGCCGATGCCGCGCCCCTCCTGGCGGAGGTACACGAGGACGCCGCGGCCCTCGGCGGCGATGGCCTGCATGGCGGCGTCGCGTTGCGGGCCGCAGTCGCAGCGCAGGCTGTGGAAGCCGTCCCCGGTGAGGCACTCGCTGTGCACGCGCACCAGGAGGGGGTCGGGGGTGACGTCGCCCATGACGAGCGCGACGTGTTCCGCGCCGCTGAGGGTGTCCTCGAAACCGACGAGGCGGAACTCGCCGTGTTCGGTCGGCAGCCGGGCTTCCGCCACAAGTTGCATGAAGGGGTCGTGTTCCATGCGGTACGCGATGAGGGCCTCGATGCTGCCGACCTTCAGCCCGTGCCGCTCCCCGAAGGTGAGGAGGTCCGGGAGGCGGCTCATCTCGCCGTCGTCCCCCATGATCTCGCAGATCACACCGACCGGCGCGAAGCCCGCCAGTCGCGCGAGGTCGCAGCCGGCCTCGGTGTGCCCGGCGCGGCGCAGCACTCCGCCAGGCCGCGCGACGAGCGGGAAGATGTGGCCCGGACGGCGGAAGTCCGTGGGCCTCGCCGCGTCGTCCATCAGGGCGGCGATGGTGGCGGCGCGGTCGAAGGCGCTGATGCCGGTGCTGTTGCTCACGTGGTCCACACTGACGGTGAATGCCGTGCCGTTCGGGTCGGTGCTGCTGCCCACCATGGGGGTCAGGTCCAGCGCCCGGGCTCGGTCGGGCGTGAGGGTCACGCAGATCAGGCCGCGTCCCTCGCGCGCCATGAAGTTCACCCATTCGGGCGTGGCCGTGGCGGCGGGCATCAGCAGGTCGCCCTCGTTCTCGCGGTGCTCGTCATCCACGAGGATCACGGGCCGCCCCGCGCGCAGTTCCGCGAGCAGTTCGGGGATGGAGGCGAGCGTCATGCCGTCACCTCCTGACCGGGCTGTTCGGGTGTCCAGTCGCGCATCAGGATCAGGCGCTCGACGTACTTGGCCATCTGGTCCGCCTCCAGATTCACCTGCGTGCCCGCCGCCCAGGTGTGCAGCGTGGTGACCTCCAGGGTGTGCGGCACGAGCCACAGCGTGAACTCGTCCGGGCGCAGGTCGGCGCGGCTGCCTGCGGGGCCGCCCGCGTCCACGACGGTCAGGCTCACGCCGTCCACGGTGACGCTGCCCTTCGGCACGAGGTAGCGGGCGAGGTGCGGCGCGGCACGCACCGTCATGGTGTACGCGCCGGGCTGGGCGTCCACGCGCAGGACCGTGCCCACGCCGTCCACGTGCCCGCTCACGACGTGCCCGCCGAAACGGGCCTGGGCGGTCATGGCGCGCTCCAGATTCACCTTCGTGCCCTCCCGCCAGTGCGGGGCAGTTTTGGCGAGCGTCTCGCGGCTGAGGTCCACGGTGAAGCCCGCCGCGTCCCAGGTGGTCACGGTCAGGCAGGTGCCGTTCACGGCGATGCTCTCGCCCAGTTCCACGTCCGCCCACATGCGCGCGGGCTGGATGGTGACGGTCAGGTTCCCCTCGTTCTCTGTGGTGCGGGCAATGACGCCCACCTGTTCGATGATTCCAGTAAACATGTGTTGACCTCGGGTGGAGGCAGGGGCGCACTCGCCCCCCCTCCACGGTGTATGAAGGTTCAGACGCGCGGGATGTCGTGCAGCAGGCCGGTGATCAGGACGTCCGGGCCGAGCGGTTCGACGGTGACTTCGTGCAATTCCTGCGCCTCGTGCATGGGCCGCGCCGGGGCGGTCAGGGGGCTGAGGCCCGCGCCGAGAAGTTTCGTGGACACGAACACCCTGACCTCGTCCACCAGTCCCTGCGCGAGGAAGGCACTCAGGAGGGTCGGGCCGCCCTCCAGCAGCATGCTGCTGACGCCCAGGCCCGCCAGGCCGCTCAGGGCGTCGGCGGGCGTGCCGGCGCGCAGCACGGTGATCCCGGCCGCCTCGTGCGCGGAGGCGTCGCTGTCGGGAGTGGTCACGAGGACGGCCCCGTCACGCCACGCGCGGGCCTGCGGGCGGCTGGCGGCGCGGCGGTCGAACACCACCGGGCGCGGGTCACGACCCCCCGGCACGCCGCGCGTGGTCAGGGCCGGGTCGTCCAGGCCCAGCGTGCCGCTGCCGACCGCGATGGCATCCAGTTCGTCACGCCAGCGCATGGTGTGCTCGCGGGCCTGCGGGCCGCTGACCGCACCGTTCCCCTCGCGCAGCGCCGCCACCTTGCCGTCGAGGGTCATGGCGTACTTCGCCACCACCCACGGGCGGCCCCGCACGATCAGGCTGCGGAAGCCCGCCTGCTGCCGCTCGGCCTGGGCTTCCAGCACGCCGACCGTGACCTCAATCCCTGCCTCGCGGAGCCTCTGCACGCCGCGCCCCGCCACCAGCGGGTTCGGGTCGAGCGCCGCCACGACCACCCGCCGCACGCCCGCTGCGATCAGCGCGTCCGCGCAGGGCGGCGTCCGACCGTGATGACTGCACGGTTCCAGCGTCACGTAAGCGGTGGCCCCGCGCGCCCGCTCGCCCGCGCCTTGCAGGGCGAACACCTCCGCGTGCGGCTCACCGGCCCTCGGGTGGAAGCCTCGGCCCACCAATTCATCACCTTGCACGATCACGCAGCCCACGGGGGGATTCGGCGCCGTGCGGCCCAGTCCTCCGGCAGCCTGCTCCAGCGCGAGCGTCATGAACCGCTCGTCCACCGGCAGTGCCGCCGCCACCCCTGCGGGTGGAGCATTCACTTCATACATGGTCTGTCGCCGCCCGCCGGGGGGGCAGGCAGCGTTCCTCCTTCTCTCATCCGGACTCTGACCGTCGGCTCTGGAATCCCACCAGATCGGGCCTGCGCGTGGTGCAGTCTGCGCGGGCTTCGCGGGCTGAGTCGGTTCAGCAGGGCGAGGCTTCTGCTCGCTCCGCCCGGGTGACGCGGGACGACCCGCGCCGCCTGAAGCGACATCACCGCCGGTAGGGAATTTCACCCCGCCCCGAAGGAAGCGGCCCACCCCCGGAGGAGCGGGCCACCCTGAAGGTATCAGCCCAGCAGGCCGCAGGTGTGGGAGAAATCAGACACCCGCCGGGGGACAGCCGGTCAGCCCTCGCCCAGCAGTGCCGCGAGGCCGCGTGACGCGACGTCGCGCACGCAGTGCGTCATCTGCCAGGAGATGTCCGTCTCGACGGGGTTGATCTCGATGGCGATCCCGCCGCGCTGAAGCGTCTCGGCGGCCAGTCCGGCGGCCGGGTACACGGCGCCACTCGTGCCGATGACCAGCGCGACCTCGGCGGCCGCGAAGGCGTCTGCGGCGGCTTCCAGGGCGGCTTCCGGCAGGTACTCCCCGAACCACACGACGTTGGGCCGCATGCGGTTCCCGAGCGGCGAGGTGGGCGGCGTGACCAGTTCGGCGGGCGCGGCGAGCGGGAACACGTCGCCCGTCACCTCGTCCCGCGCACTGAGGAGATTGCCGTGCAGTTCCACCATGCGCCCCCCACCCTGGCCGCTCCCGGCGCGGGCGTGCAGGCCGTCCACGTTCTGCGTGGCGAGAAAGAAGCCCGCGCCCTTCTCGCGCTCCAGCCGGGCGAGCAGGTGGTGCGCGCCGTTCGGCTGGGCGGCCAGCACGTCCCGGTAGCGGCCCGCGTACCACTCCCACACCATCACGGGGTCGCGCCGGTAGGCGGGCGGGCTGGCGAGGTCCTCGGGCCGGAAGCGCGCCCAGTGGCCGGTCTGCGCGTCACGGAAGGTGGGGATGCCGCTCTCGGCACTGACACCCGCGCCGGTCAGCACGGCGACGCGGGAGGCGGCTTGCAGGGCGGCACGGGCAGCAGCGAGATCCATACCGTCAGGCTAGCGTGCGTCCCGCCCTGCCCGGACCACAGGTGATCGGGACGAGAAACGAAAAAACCGCCTTCTTCGGCGGTGATAAAAACAGGATACCCCGGTATGCACGGCCTGTCAATGCCCGCCAGACGGTCATGTTCACGCCGTGCTGGAGGGCATGCCCACACCGGGAAGGCGGGGGACGTTATGCATCCCCGTGAATGAAAGCGGGCGGCACGGTGTCCGTCAGCCACACGCCGTTCTCGCTGACCAGGAAGGCGTGCCCGGCGGCGTGCATCTCCCCTGCCCGGACGGTCAGGACGACGGGCGGGCCGCGCCGCGCACCCACGCGGCAGGCGGTGTCCGGGTCGGGCGAGAGGTGAACGTGGTGGCGGTTCATGGCGCGCAACCCCTCGGCGCGGATGGCGGCCAGGGCGCCCGCATGCGTGCCGTGGTACAGGAGTGCGGGGGGCGTGGCCGGGGTCAGTTGCAGATCGACGGGCACGCTGTGCCCCTGGTTGGCGCGGATGTGGTCGCCGCGCAGGCTGAAGCGCCCCTTGTCGCTGCCTGCCACGACCGCCTCGACCTGCGCGCGCGTGACGCTCAGGTGGATCAGCACGGGTGCGAGCGGCACCCACCCGCCGGGCGCGAGCGTCAGGCCCGCCTCGTGCGGGGCGTGGCGCAGCAGGTACGAGAGGCGTCTGGAGAGGGTGTGGTCGTTCATGCCTCCAGTGTGGGCGGCGTGCGGTGGGAGCGCATGGGCCGGACGGCGTACCGGGGCCGGGCCGTGTGGCGGAGGTGCGCGGTCCGTTTCCGGGGTCTGCGTTCTATGGTGTTGATCCGATGACAGAAATGCCGGTGCCGTTTCCAGAATCCTTTCCTGGGCAGATCAGTGCTCATGACGGGCACGGCTCCGCAGGAGGGGACGCCTGCCCGCTTCCTGGTCAGAACAGCGCCCATGAGGACGCTTGCCCGCTTCCGTCTCCTCCAGACCGGACCTGTTGGTGCTCGCAGCCGGGCGGCGACTTCGCGTTCCGCTCAGGTTGGGATTACAGGCTTTCGGGTTCGAGGAGCATCGGTTCGTCGCTCTCGAAGCCTTCGCAGTAGCGGCGGCGGCCGAGCGTGCCCCAGTACATCAGGCGGGCGCGGCGGCGTTCGACGACGTCCGGCGCGACCGTCTCGGAGATGGCCGCGCCCGTGAACTGGCTGGCGTGAGCGGCGATGGCGCGCTCCCAGTCCGGCAGGTGCGCTTCGACGTCCACGAGGACGTTGGCGTTGATGTCGGCGTTCCCCTGGTACATCAGGACGCGGCTGACCTTGTGGGGCGTGCCGGTCACGTCGGCCTTGGCGAGCGACGCGAGGTGCACGGCGCGCTTGCTGAGGTGGTACGCGCCGAAGTGGTCGGGGTGCCGGTCGCGGTGGTGCGGGACGACCAGCACGCGCGGACGCACCCAGCGCAGCGCCGTGGCGAGCGCGCGCGCCTGCTGCGGCGTGTCCATCAGGCCGCCGTCCGGGAGGCCCAGCTGGCCGCGCCACGTCAGCTGCAGGATGGCGGCGGCGGCGCGGCATTCCGCTTCGCGGGTGGCCGGGTCGCCCTGTGTGCCGCCCTCGCCCTGCGTGAGTTCCAGGATGCCGGTGGCGCGTCCGGCGTGCGCGAGGCGCAGCAGGGTGCCGCCCACGCCGATCTCGGCGTCGTCGGGGTGAGGGGCGAGGACCAGCCAGTCGAGAGGTTCGGGTCTGCCGTAGGTGGTGTACATCGTGGCCCACAGGGTACACCCGCGCCGGGTACGGGAACGCCGCCCGCACCGTGATCGGTGGGGCGGCGTGCGGGGCAGGCGGCGGCTTGGCTTCCGCCCGGCTGGCCTTCGGGCGGTCAGTTCAACCGGGGATCAGAGGTCGAGGAGGATGCGGGCGGGGTCCTCGAGGTAGTTCTTGATGGTCACGAGGAACTGCACGGCTTCCTTGCCGTCGATGATGCGGTGGTCGTAGCTGAGCGCGAGGTACATCATGGGCGCGATGACGACCTGCCCGTTCTGGGCGATGGGGCGCTCGATGATGTTGTGCATGCCCAGGATGGCGCTCTGCGGGGCGTTGATGATGGGAGTGCTCATCATGCTGCCGAAGGTGCCGCCGTTGGTGATGCTGAAGGTGCCGCCGCTCATGTCTTCCATGGTGAGCTTGCCGGCCTTGGCCTTCTGCGCGAAGCCGCTGATGGCCTTCTCGATGTCGGCGAGGCTGAGCTGGTCGGTGTCGCGCAGGATCGGGACGACGAGGCCGCGTTCGCTGGCGACGGCGATGCCCATGTCGTAGAACCCGTGGTACACGATGTCCTTGCCGTCGATGCTGGCGTTCACGGCGGGGAAGGCCTTGAGGGCCTCGGTGGCGGCGCGCACGAAGAGGCTCATGAAGCCGAGCTTGACGCCGTGTTTCGCCACGAAGAGGTCCTGGTACTTCTTGCGCAGGTCCATGGCAGGCTTCATGTTGACTTCGTTGAAGGTGGTGAGGATGGCGGCGGTGTTCTGCACGTCCTTGAGGCGTTCCGCGATGCGCTGGCGGATGCGGGTCATGGGGACGCGCTGCTCGGCGCGCGGGCCGCTCTGCACGGGGGCGGCGGGCGCGGCGGCAGGAGTGGAGGCCGGGGCCTGGGGGGCGGCGGGGGCGCTGGCGGCGGTCACGGCGTCCTGCTTGGTGATGTTGCCTTTGGGGCCGGTCGCGGGAATCTGCGACGCGTCGAGGTTGTTCTCGGCGACGACCTTGCGCACGGCGGGCGACAGGGCAGGGGCGTTGCCGCTGCTCTGCTGCGCCTGGGCGCTCTGGCTGCTGCTGTCGGGTTGCGCGGCGGTGCCGCCCGCCGTGCTCTCGCCCGCGACGGGGCCAGCGGCGGCGTCCTGCGCGGCGGCAGGAGCGGCGGGGGCAGCGGCGCCGGCCTCGCCGAGCACGCCGATCACCTGTTCGCTCAGGACGGTGTCGCCTTCCTGGGCGCTGACGCTGCTCAGGACGCCGTCCTGCAGGGCGGTCACTTCGAGGACGACCTTGTCGGTCTCGATCTCGGCGAGGACCTCGCCGCGCTTGACGCTGTCGCCGGGCTTCTTGTTCCAGGACAGCAGGGTGCCTTCACTCACGGATTCGGAAAAGACGGGGACGTTGATGTTCGGCATGCTTGGAGCTCCTTGGGGGGTGGGGTCAGGGCCGCGCCGTCGTGGCGGGGCGGGCGTGACCGGGCAGGCGTGAAGCCCGTGGCGGGCGGCTGCATGGCCGCACCACGGGCCTCACGGTCAGGACTGGGCGGTGGCTTCCTGCTGGACGGGGAGCGTCTGGACGGGGACCTTCTCGCCGAGCGCGGCGGTGATGACGGCCGCCTGCTCGCGGGCGTGCACCTGGGCGTACCCGGCGGCGGTGCTGGCGCTGGCGGAACGGCCCGCGTAGCGCAGCGTCTGGCCCGGCTGCAGGGATTCGCGCAGGCTGTCCTGGATCATCAGCCACGCGCCCTGGTTCTGCGGTTCCTCCTGCGCCCAGATCACTTCGGCGCCGGGGTGCTTCTGCAGTTCGGCTTCGAGGTGCTCGGCCGGGAAGGGGTACAGCTGTTCGAGGCGCACGAGGGCCACGTCGTCCTGCATGGCGGCCTTCTCGCGGGCCGTGTCGAGCTCCCAGTGGAGTTTGCCGCTGCTGATCACGACGCGTTTCAGGCCGCTGGGGCCGGTGTCGCCGATGACTTCGCAGAAGCGGCCGTCGGTGAGGTCGCTCAGGGGGCTCATGGCGGCCTTGTTGCGCAGCAGGCTCTTGGGGCTCATGACGATGAGCGGCTTGCGGTACGGGCGGATCATCTGGCGGCGCAGCAGGTGGAAGATCTGCGAGGCGCTGCTCGGCACCACGACCTGCATGTTCTTCTGCGCGCACAGCTGCAGGTAGCGTTCCAGGCGGGCGCTGCTGTGTTCGGGGCCCTGGCCCTCGTAGCCGTGCGGGAGGAGCAGGGTGAGGCCCGCGAGGCGCTGCCATTTGCTCTCACCGGCGGACACGAACTGGTCAATGACGCTCTGCGCGCCGTTCGCGAAGTCACCGAACTGCGCTTCCCAGATGACGAGCGAGTCGGGCGCGCTCGTGGCGTACCCGTACTCGAAGGCCATGACGGCCTCCTCGGAGAGGGTGCTGTCGATCACCTCGACGTGGCCCTGCTGCGGCGCGAGGTGCGCGAGCGGCATGAATTCCTCGCTGGCGGGGTCGGAGGCGTTCTGGTCGTGCAGCACGGCGTGACGGTGCACGAAGGTGCCGCGTCCGGCGTCCTGCCCGTCGAGGCGGACGTTGTAGCCTTCCATCAGCAGGGTGGCGTAGGCGAGCGTTTCGCCCATGCCCCAGTCGACGGGCGCCTGACCGTCGCCCATCTCGCGGCGGGCCTTGAGGACCTTGTCGACGGCGCGGTGCAGGCCGAAGCCTTCGGGCACCTCGGTGAGGCGCTCGGAGAGCTGCTTGAGGGTCGCGGCGGGCACGGCGGTGCGGGATTCCTCGGACCAGTGCGTGTCGAGGTACTTGCGCCAGTCGAGCGCGAGGGCGCTCTGCTCGTCGTTGCGGATCTCCTCGACCACGGATTCGCCCGCGTCGAGCCGGTCGCGGAAGCTGTCGACGAGTGCGTCGGCCTCACCGGCCTTCAGGACGCCCTGCGCTTCGAGGCGCTGGGCGTACAGGGCGCGCGTGCCGGGGTGCACCTTGATCTCGCGGTACATGATCGGCTGCGTCATGGTGGGGTCGTCGGACTCGTTGTGCCCGTGGCGGCGGAAGCAGATCAGGTCGATGAAGACGTCCTTGCCGAACTCCTGCCGGTAGCGGAGCGCGAGTTCGCCTGCGAAGGCGACCGCTTCGGGATCGTCACCGTTGACGTGCATGACGGGCGCGTTGCCGATCTTGGCGACGTCGGTGCAGTAGCGGCTGCTGCGCGTGTCGCGCGGGTCGCTGATCGTGAAGCCGATCTGGTTGTTGATGACGATGCGCACGGCGCCGCCCGTCGTGAAGCCGCGCAGGCGCGACAGGTTGATGGTCTCCATCACGACGCCCTGGCCGGACACGGCCGCGTCACCGTGGATGGTGATGGGCAGCACCTGCTTGCGTTCGGTGTCGTTGCGGCGGTCCTGGCGGGCACGGACGCTGCCGTGCACGACGGGCGACACGATCTCCAGGTGCGAGGGGTTGTACGCGAGCGCGAGGTGCATGGGGCCGCCGGGCGTCTGCACGTCGCTGCTGAAGCCCATGTGATACTTCACGTCGCCCGCCACGTCAGGGTCGTCCGAGAGGCGTTTCTTGCCTTCGAATTCCGCGAAGAGGTCGGCGGGCTTCTTGCCGAAGAGGTTCACGAGGACGTTCAGGCGGCCCCGGTGGGCCATGCCGATCACGGTTTCCTTGATGCCGAGTTCCCCGCCGAGCTGCACGATGCGGTCCATCAGCGGGATGAAGCTCTCGCCGCCCTCCAGCGAGAAGCGCTTCTGGCCGACGTACCGCTGCCCCAGGTAGCGTTCGAGGCCCTCGGCGGCGTTCAGCTTGCTGAGGATGCGGCGCTGCTGCGCCTCACTGAACTGCGGGCGGCCACCGACCGACTCGATGCGCTCCTGGAACCACTCGCGTTCGGTGGACGGCAGGTACGAGAACTCGTACCCGATGCTGCCGCAGTACGCGCCCTGCAGCTGGCCGATCACGTCGCGCAGCGTGCCCTGGAAGGGGCCTTCGTGCACCGTCTCGTTCAGGTCGGCGTCGGTCAGGCCGTAGTACTCGGGCGTGAGTTCCGGCACCTGCGCGGCGGGCCGGATGGTGAGGGGGTTCTTGTGGGCGGAGATGTGACCGTACACGCGGTACGCGCTCACCAGGGCGCTCGCCACCTGCTGCGCCGCCGACGCCTTGCCGGGCGCGGCCTGAGGCGCGGCCCGCGTGAGCCGCTGCTGCCCCAGCGCGAGGAAGCGCTGCTGTACCGGGCCGTGCGGGGTTTCCTGAATGCCGCCACGAAGCCCGTCGAAGTACGCCCGCCAGTCGTCAGCGACTGACGCGGGGTCCTGAAGGTAGGCTTCGTACAGCGCCTCGACGAAGGTGGCGCTGTCGTGGGACAATTCGGCGCCAGACATCACCGTGCTGTGTAGAGACTCGTCCATAGCTGCTCCAGCATACCCCTCCGGGCCAGCACGACAGCGCCGCGCCCCCCGATTCGTGAGCGCTGCCCCTCAGGGGGTGACACCTGCCAGGACGGCAGTGCGGGACGCCCACACCGGCCTTCACGGAACGTAAGAGTTGTGACAGCCCGCGTGCGCTTCACTGACGGGAGACCAGTCGGAGGGGGAAGCCACGCACACCGCAGCGCACCACAATGCAGGACGCCCGACGCGCCCGCCGTCACGCGGGCCGTGCAGGCACGGCAGTGGCGCGCCGTGATCGACGTGCTGCTGGTGGAGCCGGACGCGAGTCAGCGCACGACACTGGAACGCCTGCTGGAACGGCACGGGTACACGCCACGCAGCGCCGTGCGGGCGACGGACGCGGTCCGCAGCGTCCAGCGGCACCGTCCGGACGTGGTGCTCTGCGAGGTGCAGCTGCCGGACATGGACGGCCTGGCCCTGTGCCGGCAGCTGCGGATGTCCGCCCTGCCGGTCCTGCTGATGAGTGGCCAGTGGAGCGAACGGCTGCAGCGAGACAGCCGTGACGCGGGCGCACTGGACCTGCTCGGCAAACCGTTCTCCGAGACGCTGCTGCTCGCACGGCTCGCGCACCACCTGCGCCTGCCCGTCCCGCCGCCCGGACGGCAGCACACAGCACCCACCCTGCCCGCCGCGCTCATGAACCGGCCCGGCGTGCTGGGCGTCCTGCTGCTGGACGCGTCCGGCCACACCAGCGAACAGAGCGGCCAGGGCATCCCGGACGACCTGTACCGCCCCTTCCTGACGGCCGCCCGCCCGGACGGCGAGGAACTGCTGTGCCTGCAGCTGGAGTACGCGCGGCACTGCCTGCTCATCTACCGGCTGCATGCCACGCAGGACGCGACGCTGGTGTGCCTGCTGCAGAACAGCAGTTACGCGAGCCTCGTCAAGTACCACCTGCGCGCCTCACCCTCCACCCGGACGTGAGCCAGCAACACGCGCGGCCCGCCTGGATATCCAGGCGGGCCGCGCGTGCCGGGGTGGGAAGCGGGCGTTACTGCGTGTACATCACGGCGCGCTTGACTTCCTCGATCAGCTGCGTGATCGGGATGTCGCGCGGGCACGCTTCGGTGCAGTTGTACGCGGTGCGGCAGCGCCACACGCCGGTGTTCTGGTTGAGGACCGCCATGCGGGCCTGCGCGCCGTGGTCGCGGCTGTCGAAGATGAAGCGGTGCGCCTGCACGATGGCGGCCGGACCGAGGTACGAGCCGTTCACCCAGTAGATGGGGCAGCTGGTGGTGCAGCACGCGCACAGGATGCAGTTGCTGCCGTGGTCCATGTGCTCGGCCGCTTCAGGCGACTGGATGCGTTCCGTGACGGGCGGCGCGTCGTCGTTGATGAACCAGGGCATCACGGCGCGGTACGCGTCGAAGAAGGGGTCCATGTCGACGAGCAGGTCCTTCTCGACCTTCAGGCCACGGATCGGTTCGACGGTGATGCTGCCGCCGTCCTTGACGACGTCCTGCAGCAGCGTCTTGCAGGCGAGGCGGTTGCGGCCGTTGATGAGCATGGCGTCGCTGCCGCAGATGCCGTGCGCGCAGGAGCGGCGGAACGTGAGGGTGCTGTCCGTGTACCACTTGACGTTGTTGAGGACGTCGAGGACGCGGTCGCCGGGCTCGGCCTCGACCGGGTAGACCTCCCAGTGGCTCTTCTTGTCCTTTTCAGGGTCGAAGCGGAGAATCTTGACGTTGATTTTCATGGGGTTCCTTTGGGAATGCCCGTCCCGGCCGCCCGCGTGGCGGGGGCCGGTGGCGGAAGCTCAGTAGACGCGCGGCTTGGGTTCGAAGGCGCGGGTGTAGCCCTTCAGGGCGACGGGCTTGTACCCGATGCGCACCTCGCCGTTCTCGCCCTTGTAGGCCATGGTGTGTTTGAGCCACTGCTCGTCGTTGCGGGCGTGGAAGTCCTCGCGGTCGTGCGCGCCGCGCGACTCGGTGCGGTTGAGCGCGCTGGCGGTCATGGCCTCGGCGCAGTCGAGCATGAAGCCGAGTTCCAGCGTCTCGATCAGTTCGCTGTTGTAGCGGGTGCTGGGGTCCGAGACCGACACCTGGTTGTAACGGGCGCGCAGGTCCTTCAGGATATCGACCTGCTTCTGCATGTCGGGGCCGTTCCTGAAGATGCCGACGTTGTCCATCATGGTCGCCTGCAGTTCCTTGCGGATGCGGGCGGCGTTCTCGCTGCCGCCGTTGTCCTTGACGCGGGCCACGAGTTCACGCGAGTACAGATCGGCGCCTTCCGGCATGTCGGGCATGTCGGCGGTCTTCGCGTACTTGCTGGCGAACATGCCGGCGCGGCGCCCGAAGACGATCAGGTCGCCCAATGAATTGGTGCCCAGGCGGTTCGCGCCGTGCAGGGACACGCAGGCCACCTCGCCCGCCGCGTACAGGCCTTCGACCAGGTCACCCTGGTCGTTGGCGATGCATTCGGCGTCGATGGTGGTGGGGATGCCGCCCATGGCGTAGTGCGCGGTCGGCTGGATCGGCACGAGGTCCGTGACGGGGTCCAGGCCCAGGTACGTGCGGCTCAGGTCGGTGATCTCGCTGAGTTTCGTCTCGATCACGTCTTTCGGCAGGTGCGTCAGGTCGATGTAGATGGCGTCCTTGTCGGGGCCGACGCCGCGTCCCTCGCGGATCTCGGTGATGATGGCGCGGCTGACCATGTCGCGCGGCGCGAGGTCCTTGATGGTGGGCGCGTAGCGTTCCATGAAGCGCTCGCCGTCCTTGTTGCGCAGGATGCCGCCCTCGCCGCGCACGCCCTCGGTGATGAGGATGCCGAGCTTGGTGAGGCCCGTCGGGTGGAACTGGTAGAACTCCATGTCTTCCAGTGGGAGGCCCTTGCGGTAGTAGATGCTCATCAGGTCGCCGGACAGCGTGAGGGCGTTGCTGGTGATCTTGAAGATGCGGCCGTACCCGCCCGACGCGAGAATGACCGACTTGGCCTGGAAGGTGTGGATCTCGCCGGTCGCGAGTTCGTACGCGACGACGCCGCAGCAGCGGCCGTTCTCGATGATCAGGTCGAGGACGTGGAACTCGTTGAAGAAGGTGGTGCCCGCCTTGACGTTCTGCTGGTACAGGGTCTGCAGGATCATGTGCCCGGTGCGGTCCTTGGCGTAGCAGCTGCGTTCCACGGCGGCCTTGCCGAACTCGCGGGTGTGACCGCCGAACTTGCGCTGCGCGATCTTGCCTTCAGGCGTGCGGGAGAAGGGCAGGCCCATGTGTTCCAGCTCGTACACGGCCTCGATGACGTCCTTGCTGAACACCTCGGCGGCGTCCTGGTCGGTCAGGTAGTCGCCACCCTTGATGGTGTCGAACATGTGCCATTCCCAGTGGTCCTCGGCGATGTTGCCGAGCGCGGCACCCACACCGCCCTGCGCCGCGCCGGTGTGCGAGCGCGTCGGGTAGAGTTTGCTGATCACGGCGACCGACACGTCGCCCTTCGCGGCGTACAGGGCGGCCATGAGTCCCGCGCCGCCCGCGCCTACCACCAAAACATCGTATTTATGATGCATATCGAACCTCAGGCTAGCGGATGCTGAACAGTCCAACCGTACCCAGCACCAGAATGATGCCGACCACGGAGAAGAACACGCCCTTCACCCAGAAGCGGTTGGGGCGGCTGCGGACGTAGTCCTCGATGCTGTAGCGGGCGCCGTTCACGCCGTGCAGCATGGCGAGTACCAGGATCAGCCAGTCGTAGAACTTCCAGGCGGGGTTGCTGAGCTTGCTGACGACCGCGTCGAAGGTCGCGTCGCTCTCGCTGACCTGCACGAAGGTCATGTAGATGTGCCCCAGGATCAGGAACACCAGCAGCAGGCCGCTGATGCGCATGAAGATCCACCACGTCAGTTCGTTGTTGCCGCTCGCCTGGGCGCGCGCGTCCGTGAGTGTCTTGGCCTTGATCATGTCAGACTCCCGCCAGAATGCGCGGCACGACCATGTACGCCACGTACAGCATGACGACGAGGGTCAGGGCCATCACGCCGTACCACATCTGACGCTGGTACGCGATGCCCTTGCCGGTGAAATCCATGACGATGATCCGCAGGCCGTTGAGCGAGTGGTACACCACGCCCGCCGTCACGAAGATCAGGCCCACGCGGAACAGCCAGAAGTCGTACAGGCGGTGCACGGCCATGTAGGGGTCCTCGCCGAACACGAACAGCGAGATGCTGACCACGTGCAACAGCAGGTAAAACAGAATCGCCAGTCCGGACAGGCGGTGAAGCAAGAATGCCCACTGCCCCTCTCTGCCTCGGTACATATCGTCATTGCCTCCTTGAGAGAATCCAGTCTCTGTGAACATCCAGCGGCTTCCGGCGCGGTCCCGGGCCACGTCGCGTGCGGGAGATCCCGGACGCACGGGCAGACACTCCGGCCTTGCAGGGACCACACCAGGAACCCTTGACCCTGAGCAGAATATCACCGGGCTGCCATCTTCCCCCGGGTGGGCCGCACCGTCAGAGTGCAGCCGGTGTCACTGTCCGGGTCACGCGTCCCGCCCGGCATGCGGTATGCGCGCGGCCCGGCACGCACTTCACGCGCGTGCCGGGCCGCAGGAAGGGCCGGTCAGTTGAGGGTGGTGAGGGTGTGCGCGCCGGGCCGCAGGGGCGTGCCGTTCCCGTGGCCGCCGTCCAGTGCCGGTGCAGGGCCGCTCGCGTGCGGGCGGGGCAGCAGCGCGACGGCCTGCACGGGCGCGTACATGTCGGCGCTCGTGAGGAGGTCACCGACGGAGTTGTACGTGCGGAGCACCTGGCCGCCGCGCCGCACGGCGTAGATCTGCCCTTCGGGCGTGACCTGCAGCAGCCACGGCGCGTCGTTCGGTTCGCCGACCAGCGTGTCGAGCGGGAAGGTCAGACCGGGCGTGCCGTCCGCCTCGATCTTGCGGAGTTTGCTGGCCGCACCGTCCACGATGTACACCGCGCCGTGCACGTCCACGCCCAGGCCGTCCAGCGGGCGGAGGGTGTCGCTGTTGCGGTCCTGACGGAAGGCGTAACGGGAGATGTACTGCCCTTCGGGCGTGAAGCGCTGCACCTCGCGGCTGCCGCTGTCCAGCACGTGAATGTCACCTGCGGGCGCGGCCGCGAGGAGTTTCGGGGCCTCGAACCGGCCCTGGCCGGGACCGCGCCCGCCGAAGCGGCGCACGAAGCTCCCGTCGCTGCTGAACACCACGACGTGGAAGGCTTCGGCGTCGAGGACGTACACGCGGTCGTCCTGCACCGCGATGCTGATCGGCTGCAGCAGTTCGTCCTCGCCGAGGCCGTACGCGCCGAAGCTCAGGAGTTCGGTGCCGTCCGGGCCGAGCTTGCGGATCAGGGCGCCGCTCTTGCCCTGCCGGTACTCCAGCATGCTGAGGTACAGGTTGCCGTCCGGGTCGCTGCACAGCGCGTTCGGGACGGAGGGGAGCGCGCCGGGACCCTGGATGTCGCGCAGCGAGACGCGCAGTTTGCCGCTCAGGTCCAGCAGGCGCAGCGCGCCGCGTTTCTCCTGCAGGCTGATGGCGAGCGCCATGGGGTCCTCGAACTGCTCGTCGCTGAGGACGCCCGCGTCGATCCGCGCGATGACCTCGTCGAGGGTGGGGCGGCTGGCGGGGTCCTTCTCGATCATGCTGAGGATCAGGTCGTTGAGCTTGCCGGGCACTTCCAGCCGGATCTGGCGGGGCGGTTTGGGAGACTCGAACACCTGCTGGTGCACGACCGCCTCGTAGCTGCCTTTGAAGGCCGTCTGGCCGGACACCATCTCGTACGCGAGCAGGCCGAGCGAGTACACGTCGCTGCGGGCGTCCACGCGGTTGCCTTTGGCCTGTTCGGGCGCCATGTAGATGGGCGTGCCGACGCGGGCGCCCGTCATGGTGAGGCGCGTGAGGACCTTGCCGACCGCGATGCCGAAGTCCATGAGTTTCACGCCGCCCTCGCGGAGCTTGCCGTCCACGAAGGCGCCGCGCAGCAGCATGACGTTGGCGGGCTTGATGTCGCGGTGCACGACGTTCTGCGCATGAATGTGGCGCAGCGCGTCGCTGAGCGTCCGGATGACCTGCACGCTCTCCGAGAAGCTCATCTGGCGTTCCTCCAGCACGGCCTCCAGGCTCTCGCCGTCCAGAAACTCCATCGCGATGTAGTGCTCGGCGCCCTGCGCCTTGTAGTCGTACACGCGGACGATGCTGGCGTGCGAGAAGCGCTTGAGGACTTCCGCCTCGCGGTAGAAGCGTTTCACGAACTTGGCGTCCGCGAGGTACTTCTCCTGCGGGACCTTGAGGGCCACGATGCGGTTGTCGTTCTTGCGGCGCGCGCGGTACACGCTGCCCATGCCGCCCACCCCGATGCGGTCCAGCACGTCGTAATCCTGAAAACGCAGGTCGAAGCCCGTCTGGGTGGTGCTGGGGTGCTTGTTCGTGAGGGTGGGTTTGGCGGTGCGCTGCACGCGCAGCGGCTGGCGGCGGGTGGGGCGGCCGCCCGCGCGGACCACGTCCTCCTGGTCCTGACTGAAGCGGACCCAAGCACCGGTCGCGAGGACGGCCGTGACGGCCAGCACGCCCCAGGCGCGGTCGAGGCCACCCAGCACGGCGAGCGAGACGGCGAGCAGGGCGGCGAGGCCCGCGACGGCGATCGCCGTGATCCGTTCCGGAGGACGGATGAGGAGCAGCAGGGCCACCACGAAGATGGCGATGAGCAGCAGCAGGTTCAGCAGGTTCAGGGGGACCTCCGGGATGCGCGTACAGGCCCCTGACCCCAGAGGACCGGGGTCGGGCGACTCTGGCCCGGCAGCACGCGACACGTCATGGCTCAGGTTATACCGTGCCCCCCGTCACGAGACCCTGACAAGCCCCCTGCGGCGCACCGAGGCCCTGCGGGGCGCAGCCCACCCACCCGGTCGGGGGCGGCCGGGTCGTCCGGGCGGGCTGCCCACGACCTATACTGACGGCAATGACGCCCACGGACGTGCCCGCCCCCGAGTCTTCCCACTGGCCGACGCGGGAGGGCGAGTCGTACTGGGCGGAACTGGTGGAACTGTTCGAGTACAAGGTGGGCGACCTGCTGGCGGGCCGCACGCCGCGCGGCGGGAAGCGCTCGCTGGGCGACCTGCGCGAGGTGCTGCTGAACGCGCCGCTGGAGGGCGCGCTGCGGCGCCGGTTCGGGCACACGGACCGCGTGTGGAAGGCGCACCGGCGGCAGTCCGCGCCGCAGCCGGCACCCGAGCCCGTCACGGCGTGGGGGTCGGGCGAGGCTTCGGGCATGCAGGCGGCGGGCGGCAGCGAGCACCTGTTGCAGACGGAACTGCTGTCGCTGGAGGGCCTGCGTTCCGCCGTGTGGCGCGAGAACGTGCGGGCGCAGGCGCGCACGCAGGCGCACCTGTGGCTGCGTGAGGCGGAACTCGTGACGCTGCGCTGCGCGTACGCCCTGACCGTGAACCTGGAGCGCGGCGAGACGAGCATGTCCGTTCCGCGCGCCGGGGACCCGCTGGCGTCGCTGTCCACGCCGAGCGTCGCGGAACGCATCGTGCTGGGACTCGCGGACCAGGTGTGCGCGGCGTTCCTGGACCCGGCGTCGCTGCTGCCGGGCGCGCGGCAGCAGGCGCTGCTGCGGCTGCGGCGGGCCGTGACGGAACTCAGCCAGAATCCCTTCCCGCGCCACCCGGACCAGGACGTGATGGACGCGCGCGTGCAGGCGGCCGAACGCGAGCACCTGCCGCCCGACCTGACGCGCACCCTGATCGAGGGCATCCGCGCGGAGGTCGGGCCGCCCCGCACGGCCCGCGAACGGCTGGGCATCCGGGAAGCGGCCGAGCGGCTCACGGCGTTCATCGAGAGCATCATTCCGGGGTCCGAGGCGGGCTTCGGGCCGGAACTGCCGCCCCTGCCGCGCGCCCTGTACGCCGCCACCCCGAGGTTCTCGCTGAGCACCCCGGACGACGGGAACTCGGTGCTGTGCATCCGCCTGAGCGGGCACAGCATGGCGATGTGGCGCGGCCTGCCGCTGCGCTGGAAGCGGGCCGGGGAGGGCTGGCTCGTCGCGATCGGGCCGCTGGAGTACCGCCTGACGTCCCGCGTCCGGCCCGGCCATCCGGACCCGGACGCGGCGGCCATCACGGTCATGCTGGGCGACGTGAGCGGTCAGGCGCTGCTGTACACCGATTACCTGTACCTCGTGGCCCGCCCGAACGACAAGGGCCTGCTGGAACTGCTGACGCTGGCGCGCGCGGTGTCGCTGCTGCTCGACCCGAGCGGCGCGTACCTGAACCTGCGGCTTGCGCGGGCCGCCGCGCAACGCTACCGGGACGGCCGGATCGACGCGAGCAGCGTGAACGTCCTGAGCGCCGAACGGTACGGAGCGGCGTCGCCGGACGCCCTGCTGACCTTCGCGCGCAAGGGCGTGGAGGGCCTGCTGGTCCGGATGCGGCAGCGTTCCGCGCAGGACAACGACGCGGTGTTCCGCGCGGCGGACGAGGCGGTCGAGGCGGGAGAAACGCGCACACAGGCCGTCATGAAGAGCCTGCGGCGCGTCCTGAACCCCGCCACCCGCCCGGAAAGCGATCCGGGCAGCACGCCGCGCCCCGTGACGGAACTGGGGCACATGCGGGTCGGCGGGCCGGGCGAACTGGTGGTGCTGGAGTTCACGGGCGAACCGATCACCATCGAGGTGATGGCGCGCGTGGTGACGCTCCGCCTGGACTACAAGGGCGACCTGGCCGTGATCCTGCCGGGCGCGCCCGCCGCGCTGCTGCGGGAACTGCTGGTGCTGGACATCGCGGCGGGCGGGATCCTGCTGGTGCGGCAGGGCGGGCGGATCGTGGTCAGTTACGAGCCGCACCTGCGCTGACCCGCCCGTCTCCCCGGCCCTCCCCGAGGGCCGCGAGCAGGAAGGCGTACATGTCGGCCTTCTCCTCGATCACGAGGCGTGCGGGCTTCCCGGCCCCGTGTCCGGCGCGCGTCTGCACGCTCAGCAGGACGGGGGCGGGACCCTGCTGGTCGTGCTGCAGTTGCGCCGCGAACTTGTAGCTGTGGGCGGGGACGACGCGGTCGTCGTGGTCGCCGGTCGTGACGAGCGTGGCGGGGTAGCGGGCGGGCGTCAGGGTGTGCAGCGGGCTGTATCGGCGCAGCACCTCGAAGCCGTCGGGGGTGTCGCTGCTGCCGTAGTCGCTCGTCCACGCCCAGCCGATCGTGAAGTGCTGGAAGCGCAGCATGTCCATCACGCCGACGTGTGCGACGGCCGCGGCGATCAGGTCGGGGCGCTGCACGAGGGTCGCGCCGACGAGCAGGCCGCCGTTGCTGCCGCCCTCGATGCCGAGCTGGGCGGGCGTGGTGTACCCGCGGGCGTGCAGGTGCTCGGCGCACGCGGCGAAGTCGTCGAAGACGTTCTGTTTGCGGGCGTGTGTGCCGGCCTCGTGCCACTCGCGGCCGTACTCGCCGCCGCCGCGCAGGTTCGCCACGGCGAGCAGTGCGCCGCGTTCCAGCCACGCGAGGCGCGACACCTCGAAGCTGGGCGTGAGCGAGATGTCGAAGCCGCCGTACCCGTACAGGAGGGTGGGGGCGGGCGGGCCGTCCAGCGCGTCGGTGCGGCCCACGATGAACATCGGGACGCGGGTGCCGTCGCGGCTGAGTGCGAATTCCTGCCGGACCTCGTACCCGGCGAGGTCGAGGCCCAGGTCCGGCTGCCACAGCAGGTGCAGGGCGGCGTCCGTCAGGTCGAGGCGGTACGTGGCGGTGGGCGTGAGGAATCCGGTGAGGCCCACGAAGACCTCGCTGCTCGTGGCGTGCCCGTCCAGGGCCTGCACGGTGCCCAGGCCGGGCAGCGGGACGGGCCGCGCGTGCGCGCCGTCCCGGTCCACGAGCGTCAGGCGGCTCGACGCGTCCTGCAGGGTGTGCAGCACGAAGCCGTCCGGTACGGTCAGGACGTCGCCCAGCAGGTCCGGGCCTTCCGGCAGCAGTTCGCGGCGCTCGCCGGTGCGGACGTTCCAGCTGAGCAGGCGGCCCCTGGGGGCGTCCTCGTCGGTGTGGACGTACAGGTCGTCGCCGTCGCTGCCGACCACGCGGAAGGACGCGCGGAAGTCCGGGACGAGCAGCGTGAAGGCCCCGCCGTCCAGCGGGTCCTGCAGGGAGCGCACCCACAGCTGGTTGCGGCGGGCGGTGCCGCGCGTCACGGTCACGATCAGGAGGCGGCCGTCGTCGGTGACCTGCGTGCCGAACCCCCATTCCGGCTGGTCGGGGCGGTGCAGGACGACCTCGTCGTGCGCGGGGTCGGTGTGCAGGCGGTGCAGCGTGACGCGGGGCGCGTCGGTGGTGGCGGTGTACGCTTCGCCGCTGGCGGGCGGGGCGTAGCGGTTGTACAGGAAGCCGCTGCTGTCCGGCAGCCAGGTCGCGCCGCTGAACTTGCCGTGCGGGAGGCGTTCGGGCAGGTCCGTGCCGGTCTGCACGTCGCGCACGCGCCACTCGTGCCAGTCGCTGCCGCCGCTGCTGAGCGCGTACGCGAGCCAGCGTCCGTCGCGGCTGACGGAGAGGGCGTTCAGGGCGACCGTGCCGTCGTCGCTGAAGGTGGCGGGGTCCAGCAGCACGCGCGCCTCCTGCCCGTCCGACTGGTCCGAGACGTACAGCACGTTCTGGTCCTGAAGGCCGTCGTTCCGGAACTGGAAGTACTGCCCGCCGCGCTCCCAGAGGGGCTGGCGGCGCGCGTGGTTCCACAGGCCCGTCAGGCGCTCCTGCAGGGCCGCGCGGGGCGGGAGGGGGTCCAGGGCGGCGCGCGTGCGGGCGTTCTGCGCGTCCACGAAGGCGCGCGTCTCGGCGCTGTTCGGGTCCTCCAGCCAGCGGTACGGGTCCCGGACGGTGTGCCCGTGGTACGTGTCGGCGTGGTCGCTGCGGCGGGCCGGGACGTCCGGCACGGGCGGGAAGGGGGTCGGCATGGCTCAGGCTACGTCAGGCGGCGGCCGGTGCGGGCGACAGGCGTGGACCGTGAACGCTCACGGCCCCTCATGTTCAACCCGGTACAACATCCTCAGGAGGAGGCGCTAAGATACCCGCGTCTACACCCTGTACAGGCCCCCCACGTTCCGCGCACGGAGCGGGCGGGTCGCCCTCCATTCATTCCGGGAGCGTGCCATGACCATGTTCGATGCTTCACCCCGAGTCCGTGACCTGCAGCAGCGCCTGACGCGCTTCATGGAGGAACACATCTACCCGAACGAGGCCGAGTTCGACCGGCAGGTGAACACCGGGAACCGCTGGGAGCACGTCCAGCTGATCGAGGACCTCAAACCGCTCGCGCAGCAGGAGGGCCTCTGGAACCTGTTCCTGCCGCCCCGCACCGACACCGAGGGGCAGTTCGGGGCGGGCCTCACCAACCTGGAGTACGCCACCCTGTGCGAGATCATGGGCCGCGTGTGGTGGGCGCCCGAGATCTTCAACTGCAACGCGCCCGACACCGGCAACATGGAAGTGCTGGCCCGCTACGGCACGCGCGAGCAGCAGGACACGTGGCTGCGGCCACTGCTGGCCGGCGAGATCCGCAGCAGTTTCACCATGACGGAACCGGCCGTGGCGAGCAGCGACGCCACCAACATCCAGTCGGAAATCGTGCGGGACATTGCCCCTGATGGAACCGTCGAGTACGTCATCAACGGCCACAAGTGGTGGACGAGCGGCGCGGGCGACCCGCGCTGCAAGGTCACCATCTTCATGGGCAAGAGCGACCCCGGCGGCCCCAGACACCTGCAGCAGAGCATGATCCTCGTGCCGATGGACGCGCCCGGCGTGACCATCCGGCGCATGCTGACGGTCTTCGGGTACGACGACGCACCGCACGGGCACGCCGAAGTCACCTTCGAGAACGTGCGCGTCCCGGCCAGCAACATGCTGCTCGGCGAGGGGCGCGGCTTCGAGATCGCGCAGGGCCGCCTCGGGCCGGGCCGCATCCACCACTGCATGCGCCTGATCGGGCAGGCGGAGCGCGCGCTGGAACTGATGGTGACGCGCAGCCAGGCGAGGGTGGCGTTCGGCAAGACGCTGAGTGAACAGGGCACCGTGCGCGAGATGATCGCCAGGAGCCGCATCGAGATCGACCAGGCGCGGCTGCTGACGCTGCACGCCGCGCACATGATGGACACGGTCGGCAACAAGGCCGCGCGCGGACAGATCGCGGCCATCAAGGTCGTCGCGCCGAACGTGGCGCTCGCCGTGATCGACCGCGCCATCCAGGTGTTCGGCGGGGCGGGCGTCTCGCAGGACACGCCGCTCGCGAACATGTACGCGCAGGCCCGCACGCTGCGCCTCGCGGACGGCCCGGACGCCGTGCACCTCGAAACCGTCGCCAAGGAAGAATTCCGGGCGCGAACCCCCAGAAAGCAGGAGGTCGTCAGTGCAGATTAAGGACAAGGTGGTGGTCGTGACGGGCAGCGCGTCCGGGATCGGGCTCGCGCTCGTGCAGCGCTTCGTGCAGGAGGGCGCGCGCGTGATCGCGTCGGACCTGAACGCCGAACTCGGCGCGCAGAAGGCGCAGGAGGCAGGCGCGCGGTTCGTGCAGGCGAACGTCGCGCGCGAAGAGGACATCGTGCGGCTCATCGAGGACGTGTACGCGCAGGAGGGCGTGATCGACCTGTTCTGCTCGAACGCCGGGATCGCCATCGGGGCCGGACCGGAAACGCTCGACAAGCACTGGACGCTCATTCAGGACGTGAACGTCATGAGTCACGTGTGGGCCGCCCGGCACCTCGTGCCGCGCATGATCGAGCGCGGCGAGGGCTACCTGCTGAACACCGCGTCGGCGGCGGGCCTGCTGACGGAACTGCACAGCGCCCCCTACGCCGTGACGAAGCACGCCGCGCTGGCTTTCGCGGAGTGGCTGGCCGTCACGTACGGCGAGCAGGGCATCCGCGTGTCGTGCCTGTGCCCGGAAGGCGTGTGGACGCCCATGATCCAGAACGCGCCGAGCCTGCAGCTCACGGCCGTCACGACCGACTTCCTGGCCGACAGGGTCATGGAGGCGCTGGAGAAGGAACAGTTCCTGATCACCACGCACCCCACCACCCTGACGGGCTTCCAGCAGAAGGCCAACGACTACGACACCTGGATCAGCAAGATGCGGCACCTGCGGACCAAGGCCATGGCGCTCCTCACGCAGGGCAGGGCGGCCTTCGGCGGGAAGTCCGGGCAGGCATGACGCGCGGCACCGCACCCGCCGCGCCGGACACCGCGCCCGTCCGGACGGGCGAGGAACTGGACACGGACGCGCTGCGCGCGTACCTGAGCACGCACCTGCCGGGCGGCGCGGAGGGCGTCAGCCTCGCGCAGTTCCCGGGCGGGCACAGCAACCTCACGTACTGGCTGCAGGTGGACGCGCCGGGCGGCGGCACGGCCGAGTACGTGCTGCGCCGCGCCCCGATGGGTCCGGTCGCGCCGAAAGCGCACGACATGGTGCGCGAGTACCACCTGCTGTCCCGCATCCACCCGGTGTTCCCGCCCGCGCCCGCCCCGGTGCTGCTGTGCGAGGACACGGCGGTGCTCGGCACGCCGTTCTTCCTGATGGAGCGGCGGCGGGGCGTGGTGGCGCGCACGGACGTTCCCGCCGAGTACCAGGGGCTTCCGGACGCGCCGCGCCACATGAGCGAGGCGCTCGCGGACACGCTCGCGCAGTTGCACGCCATCGACATCGTGGCGGCGGGCCTGGACGGGCTGGGCAAACCGCAGGGCTTCAACCGCCGTCAGGTGGAAGGCTGGGCGGGCCGCTGGCAGCGCGCCGAGACGGACCCCACACCGGACGCGGCGGACGTGGCAGGGTGGCTGCTCGCGAACGTCCCCGAGGAGTCCGCGCACACCCTGGTCCACAACGACTACAAGCTCGACAACCTGATGCTCGACGCTGCCGACCCCCGGCAGGTGGTGGCGCTCCTCGACTGGGAGATGACGGCCATCGGGGACCCGCTGGTGGACCTGGGCCTGACGCTCTGCTACTGGACGCAGCGCGGCTTCCCGCCGAGCAGACAGATTCGCCTGGGGGCCGGTCACGAGGGCTTCTTCAGCCGCGAGGAGTTCCTGGCCCGCTACGCCCGGCAGTCGGGCCGCGACCTCTCGCGCATCGGGTGGTACGAGGTGCTGGGCGTGTTCAAGCTCGCGGTGATCGTGCAGCAGATCTACGCCCGCTACCGGGCCGGGCAGACGCGCGACCCGCGTTTCGCGGTGCTGGGCGAGCAGGCGCAGAGCCTCATGACGGAAGCGGCCCGGCAGATCGCGGCGGGCGGCGCGTGAGTCAGCTGCTGCTCGTCCGGCACGGGCAGGCCACGCCGTTCGAGGCGGACACCGACCGCCTCTCCCCCCTCGGGGAACGGCAGGCGAACGCGGTCGGGGCGTTCCTCCAGGCGTCCGGCGTGCAGCCCACGCGCGTCGTGCACGGCCCGCTCGTGCGGCAGACGCGCTCCGCGCAGCTCGCGCACGCGGCGGCAGGCGGGCACTGGCCCGCGCCGGAAGGCCTACCGGGCCTCGCGGAGTACGACGGGGACGGCCTGCTGCGTCACCTCGCACCGATCCTCGCGGAGCGCGACCCGGACTTCCGGAACCTGTACCGGGACGCCGAGGCGCTCCGCGAGAACGAACTGCCAGACCGCAACCGCGCCTTCCAGAAGATGCTGGAACGCCTCACGGACACCTACCTGACGGGCGAGACGACGCACCCGCAGGTGGAGTCCTGGGCGGACTTCCGGTCCCGCGTGCGCGCCGCCGTACGCGACCTGCTCGCCTCCCCCACCGGCAGCACCGTGGTCGCCTTCACGTCCGGCGGCGTGATCGGGAGCGTCGTGGCAGGCGTGCTGGACGCACCGGACGCGTCCGCCCTGAAGCTCAACTGGCGCGTCCGCAACGCCAGCATCACCCGCCTCACCTTCGGGACGGGCCGCGTCAGCCTCGACAGCTTCAACGAGACGGCGCACCTGACCCCGGACCTGCTCAGCTGGCGCTGATACGGTTGTGATGCTCGCGGCCGGGCGGCGGCTTCGCGTTCCGCTCGGCTGACTTCCAAGAGTTCAGCTCAACACCGGATCACACCGACAGGAGAAGTCATCACGATGCCGCTCGAACCTGAACTGCACGCTCACCTGCTGCGTCTCGCGGCGCAGCCCGGCCCGCCGCCAGGGGACCTGGACGCGTACCGCGCGGCGGCCACCCGCTCGGCCGGAATCCTGCCCAGACGGGACCTGCCGCTCTCGGCGCGGCGGGACCTGCACGTCCCCACCCCGGACGGGCCGCTGCCCGCGCGGCTGTACGTGCCCCCGGCGGGCGGCGTGACGGGCCTGCTGCTGTACTTTCACGGGGGCGGGTGGGTGGCGTCGGACGTGGAGACGCACGACGCGCTGTGCGCGGACCTGGCGAGCGTGTCGGGCGTGCGCGTGCTGAGCGTCGCGTACCGCCTCGCGCCGGAAACGCCGTTTCCCGGCCCGCTGGACGACTGCTGGCACGCCACGCGCTGGGCCGCCGGACACGCCGCCGAACTGGGGGCCGACGCGGCCCGGCTGGCGGTGGGCGGCGACAGCGCGGGCGGGAATCTCGCGGCGGGCGTGGCGCTGCGGGCCAGGGACGCGGGCGGCCCGGCCCTGGCCGCGCAGCTCCTGATCTACCCGGCGACGGACCTGAGCGGCACGGACACTCCCAGCTACCGTGACAACGCGCGCGGGTACGGCCTGACGACGGCCGCCATGCGGACCTTCATCGGGATGTACGTCGCGCGGCCGGGGGACGCCCTGCACCCGTACGCGTCGCCGCTGCTCGCCCCGGACCTGTCGGGCCTGCCGCCCACGCTGATCCTGACGGCGGAATTCGACCCGCTGCGCGACGACGGCGAGCGGTTCGCGCGGGCGCTGGAGGGCGCGGGCGTGCAGGTCACGCACCGGCCCGGTCCCGGCCTGATCCACACCTTCGCGCGGCTGGCGGCCCTGTCGCCCGGGTCGGCCGCCGCGGTAGACGACGCGGCCCTCTGGCTGGGCGAGCGCCTCGCCTGATATGCGCGTCCAGGTGGGCGGGTACGCGGTGCAGGTGTGGCGCAGGGAGTTGCCGGGGCATTTCGGTTCCCTGAGCGACCTCGCCGACCTGAGCGAGACCTTCGGCCCCCTGAACGCCCGGGAAGACGAAGACGGGAGCCTGTTCTGCGTCTCGGTCAGCCCGCAGTTTCAGATCTGGCCTGCCCTGCTCGTGACGCAGCGGTTCTCTCCGGACGTGGGCGGCTTCGATCCCGGCGTGCTGATCGTGCCGGAGACGGGAGTCGTGCTGGTCGGGGCGGGCGAACGGCTCCTCGCGTACCGGCTGGACGACCCGCCCGTGCGCCTGTGGGAGGACACCGCCAGCGTGGGCTTCTGGTGGTGGGACCGGCAGGGCGACACCGTCCTGATGGCCGCCGAACTGGAGTTCGCCGCGTGGGACCTGCACGGCCGCAAACGCTGGAGCATGTTCGTGGAACCGCCGTGGAGTTACTCGGTGCATGATGGAGTCATCCTGCTCGACGTGATGGACCACCTCACCTCATTCCCGCTGCCAGGCGGCCCTCAAGGAGTTCAGCCATGACCGTACCCCCCTCCCCCACCCTGCCCGCCGACGGCGTGTACTACCGCGCCTGCAACCTCTGCGAGGCCATCTGCGGCCTGCAGTTCACCGTGCAGGACGGCGTGGTGACGGACGTGCGCGGCGACGCGCAGGACCCGCTGTCGCAGGGCCACATCTGTCCGAAAGGGACGGCCCTGCCGGACCTGCACGCCGACCCGGACCGCCTGAAACGCCCGCTGCGGCGGGACGGGCAGACGTGGGTGGAGATGGAGTGGGACGCCGCCCTGGACCTCGTGGCGAACGAACTGCGGCGCGTGCGGGACACGCACGGTGCGGACGCGGTCGCCGTGTACCAGGGGAACCCCAGCGTGCACAACAGCGGCACGCTGCTCAGCGCGGGCGGGTTCGTGAAGGCGCTCGACACCCGCAACCGCTACTCCGCGACGAGCGTGGACCAGCTGCCGCACCACCGCGCGGCCCTGGAGATGCTGGGGCACCCGCTGCTCCTGCCGATCCCGGACGTGGACCGCACGCAGTTCCTGCTGATGATGGGCGCGAACCCCGCCGCCAGCAACGGCAGCATCATGACGGCGCCCGGCATGCGCCGCCGCCTGAAGGACATCCGGGCGCGCGGCGGGCGCGTGGTCCTGATCGACCCGCGCCGCACCGAGAGTGCCGAACTGGCCGAGCATCACTTCATCCGGCCCGGCACGGACGCGGCCCTGCTGCTGGCCCTCATCCACGTGATCTTCGAGGAGGGCCTGGACCGCCCCGGACGACTCTCGGACTTCGTGGACGGCCTGGACGACCTGCGCGGCGCGGCCGCCGGGTTCACGCCGGAACGCGTGAGTGCCCGCACGGGCCTCGCGGCGGACGTGATCCGGCAGCTCGCGCGGGACTTCGCGCGGAGCGAGTCGGCCGTCGCGTACGGCCGCATCGGGCTGAGCACGCAGGCGTTCGGCGGGCTGTGCCAGTGGCTGCTGAACGCCCTGAACGTCCTGACCGGCAACTTCGACCGGCAGGGCGGCGCGATGCTGCCCCGCCCCGCCTTCGACCTGCTCATGCGCGCCCGCCGGGGCGAACGGCCCCTGGGACGCTTCACGTCCCGCGTGCGCGGCCTGCCGGAATTCGACGGGGAACTGCCGAGCGCGGCACTCGCCGAGGAGATGGACACGCCCGCCACGGACGGGGGCGTGCAGGTGCGGGCCTTCGTGAGCATCGCGGGCAACCCGGTGCTGAGCACGCCGGGCGGCGAACGCCTCGACGCGGCCCTGGCGGGCCTGGAGTTCATGGTGGCCGTCGACCCGTACCTGAACGAGACGACGCGGCACGCGCACGTCATCCTGCCGCCCGCCGTGGGCCTGGAAGTGGAGCACTACGACGCGATCTTCCATCACTTCGCGGTACGCAACACCGCCCGCCTCAACGCGCCGATCTTCCCGATCGACGAGGGGCAGCGTTTCGACTGGCAGATCTTCGAGGGCCTGCGGGAACGCCTGACCGGCAAGAAAGGCAGCGACCCCGCGTCCCGGCTCGCGCTGGGCCTGAAGCACGGCCCGTACGCCCTGAGCGTGGACGACCTGCGCGCCGCGCCGCACGGCCTGGATTTCGGCCCGATGACGCCCTGCCTGCCGGAACGCCTCCTGACGCCGGACGGTCGCCTGCACGTCGCGCCCGCCGAGCTGCTGGCGGACCTGCCGCGCCTGGAGGCGACGCTGGACGCGCCCGTGCCGGACTTCGTGCTGATCGGACGGCGGCAGCTGCGCAGCAACAACTCCTGGATGCACAACACGCCCCGCCTGATGCGCGGCGCGGACCGCTGCACCCTGATGCTGCACCCGGACGACGCCGCGCGCATCGGCGTGACGACCGGCGAGCAGCTGAGCGTGCACAGCCGCGTGGGCCGCGTGACGGTGCCCGCCGAGGTGACGGACGCCGTCATGCCGGGCGTGGTGAGCCTCCCGCACGGCTTCGGGCACGGGCGGAACGGCGCGCGCCTGGAGGTGGCGGCGCAGCACCCCGGCGTGAGCTACAACGACCTCGCCGACCCGCTGCTGCTGGACGAACTGACCGGGAATGCCGCCGTGAGCGGCGTGCCCGTCACCGTGCAGCGCGCCGGGACGGTCGCCCTCAGCGCCGACTGAGGATGCCGGGGATGGCGGCTGTCACCGGGGTCCGGACAGCCGCCCGCTTCATGTTCAGGCCGCGCCTGCGGGCGTAGGCTGACGCGGTGACCTTCACGCCTGAACCCGCCACCGCCGCGCCCGCCAGCGCGTCCGCCCTCGCGTACCCGGAGTTCCGCTGGCTGATCGCGAGCAGCGTCAGCAGCACCCTCGCGAGCCGCGCGCTGGCCGTCGTGATCGGCTACCAGATCTACCAGATCACCCGTAACCCGCTCGCGCTCGGCTGGCTGGGACTCGTGGAAGCAGTGCCCGCCCTGGGGCTGGCACTGCTGGGCGGGCACTTCGCGGACCGGCACGACCGGCGCGCGATCCTGCTCGTGACGCGCAGCGTCCTGATCCTCAGCGCCCTCCTGATGGCCGTCCTGTCGCACGGCGGGACCGTGAACATCGCCGCGCTGTACGCGCTGGTGTTCGTGGCGGGCCTCGCGCGCGGCTTCGGCGACCCGGCCGCGAGCGCCTTCGAGACGCAGGTCGTGCCGATGCAGGCCTTCGTGAACGCGTCCTCGTGGCTGGGCAGCGCGTGGCAGGGCGCGAGCATCGTCGGGCCCGCCCTGGGCGGCTTCGCGTTCGACCTGCTCGGCGTGCGCGGCGCGTACCTGCTCATCGCGGTCTTTCAGCTCGTGGCGTGGCTGAGCGTGCAGCGCATCGCACCGAAACCCGTCCCGCGCCCCGAAGGGGAACAGGAGCCCGTCGGGCAGAGCATCCGCGCGGGCGTGCAGTTCGTGACGCGCGACCCGGTCCTGGTGGGCAGCATGGCCCTCGACCTGTTCGCGGTGCTGTTCGGCGGCGCGGTCGCGCTGCTGCCGGTCTTCGCGAGCGACATCCTGCACGTCGGCGCGCGCGGCCTGGGCTTCCTGATCGCCGCGCCCAGCGTCGGCGCGCTGCTCGTGATGCTGTGGGCCACGCGCCGCCCGCCCGTGCACCGTGCGGGCCGCACGCTGCTCCTGAACATCGCGGGCTTCGGGGTGAGCATCATCGTGTTCGCACTCTCCCGGAACCTGTACGTCAGTCTCGCCGCGCTTTTCTTCAGCGGCGTGTTCGACGGAGTCAGCATGGTCATCCGCCGCGCCATCCTGCGCCTGCGCACGCCCGCGCACCTGCGGGGCCGCGTGGCGAGCGTCAGCCTGCTGTTCATCGGGTCCAGCAACGAGATCGGCGCCTTCGAGAGCGGCCTGGCCGCCGGGTGGCTCGGCACGGTCCGCAGCGTCTGGCTGGGCGGACTGGTCACGCTGGGCGTCGTGGGCATGGTCGCCGCGAAGGTCCCCGCGCTGCGCCACCTGAACCTCGACGACCCTGAAATGACCGTGAAGCCCGAAATGACCGTCCAGACCGAATCCTGATACGGTTTTGATCCGATTCCAGGGATGCCGGGAACAGGACCGACATCCCTTCTTGGGCAGAACAGCGCCCATGAGGACGCTTGCCCGCTTCTTGGGCAGAACGGGAGGAGTGGCGTGGCCAGCCGCGTCCGTTCACGACGATACGCCCTACAGGACGCCTGCCTGCTTCTTGGGCAAAACAGCGCCCATGACTGGCACAGCTCCGCAGGAGGGGACGCTTGCCCGCTTCCATCTCCTCCAAACCGTACTTTTTGATACTCGCGGCCGGGCGGCGGCTTCGCGTTCCGCTCGGCTGAGCTTCAAAAGTTCAGCTCAATCTGGTGCTACATGTCCCAGCTGGCGAGGGTGCGGGTCGGGCCGTACGTTTCGTCGAAGCCGTACGCGTCCACGTGGACCCGGCCGCTTTTCATGACCTGCACGGTCACCCAGGCGTACATGCGGTCCTGGGGGTTCGTGCTGTCGCCGGGTTTCGCTTCGAAGGGGCTGCCGCCGGACCCGACGATGACCTGCCAGGCCTTGCCGCCCTGCGCGCGGGTGGGCTGCTCGGCGTGGTAGATGTGTTCGTGGCCGCTGAAGTACGTGGCGCCGTACTGTTCGACGGTGTTCCAGAAGGCCCGCTGGTTGTCGGGGTCGGTGTCGAAGCCGCCGGGCGTGACCTTGTCGTTGTACTTGTAGGTGTAGGCGGGTTTGTGGCCGAACACGAAGAAGTGCGCTGCGCCGCGCGTCTTCGCGGCGGCGAGGTCGCGGGCGAGCCAGTCGGCGGGCGCGTGGCTGTCCCAGCCGACGGCGTCGGTGTTGATGACCGCGAAGTGCGAGTTGCCCGCGTCGAAGCTGTACGTGAGTTGCTTCTGGTCGGTGCTGACCTTGTCGTTGCCGGGCGTGGCGGTGTTGGCGGGGTCGAAGGCGGCGTCGTCGAGGCCCGTGATGGCCTTGAAGCGCGGTGCGTCGAGGATCAGGTCGCCCATGTTGGCGCGCCAGGCGTCCTCGTTGCCGGGACGGGCGAGCTTGAAGCCCTTCCCGGCGGCGTCGGTGCCTTTCTCCTGCACTTCGTGGTTCCCGGCGACCGGGACGACGTACGTGCCGCGCTCCATCAGGGTGGCGGCCATGCCGCGCCAGTACGCGTACTGCCGGTCGAGGACGGTGCGGTCGGTGGTGTAGCCCATGATCATGTCGCCGTTGAAGAACAGGGCCCGGGCGCCCTGCGCGTTCGCTTCGTTCATGATGCGGCTCCACGCGCGGGTGTTCTGCAGCCAGAGTTTGTCCTGCGCGCCGAGGTTGGGGGTGGTGGGGTCCTCGCGGCTGTCGCCGACGGTGCTGAACGTGAAGAGCACGTCCGGGTTGCGTCCGCCCTGCATGGCGGGCGCGCAGGCGGAGAGCAGGAGGGCCGACACGGTCAGCAGGGCAGGGAGTTTCATATGGGCTTCATGCTGCGGCGCGCGTGTGATGCCGGTGTCATCGCGGTCCGGAACGGCAGCGCCCCCGCCTCTGGAGGGGCGGGGGCTTGCGGGGTGCGTTTCGGGGGTGTGGGCGGGGCGGCGTTCAGGCCGTGACGAGGGCCTTCTCGAAGCCGAACATGGCGAGGTCGTCGACTTCCATGGGTTCGTTGCCGGCCTTGATGGTGGCGGCGAGCGCCTTGGTTTCGGGGAAGAGCTTGGCGTAGTAGAACTTCGCGGTCTGGAGTTTGGCCTTGTGGAAGCCGTCCTTGTCGTTTCCGAGCGCGATCTGTTCGAGGGCGGCCTTGCTCATCAGCGCGAAGAGGTACGCGTACGTGACGTGCCCGATGTAGCGCAGGTAGTCGACGGCGGCGGCGTTCGCTTCGTCGCTGTTCTGCATGGCCTTCTGGCCGATGACCATGGTGAGCGTCCCGGCCTGCTGAGCGGCCTTGCCGAGCACGTCGAGCATCGGGGCGAGTTCCTCGCTGCCTTCGTTCTCTTCGACGAAGGCGGTGAGCATCCCGGCGAGCTTCTGGAGTTTCTTGCCGCCGTCGCCGAGGACCTTGCGGCCCAGCAGGTCGAGCGCCTGGATGCCGTTGGTGCCTTCGTAGATCTGGCCGATGCGGGCGTCGCGCACGAACTGCTCCATGCCCCATTCCTTGATGTAGCCGTGCCCGCCGAAGACCTGCTGGGCGAGGACGGTGCCCTGGAAGCCGTTGTCGGTCATGAAGGCCTTGGCGACGGGCGTGAGGAGCGCGACGATGTCGGCGGCGTCCTCGCGCTTGGCGGCGTCGGGGTGGTGGTGTTCGATGTCGATGTTCAGGGACAGCCAGTACGTGAGGGCGCGGGCGCCTTCGTTGTAGGCCTTGACGGTCAGGAGCATGCGGCGCACGTCGGGGTAGCCGATGATGGGGTCGGCGGGCTCGGCGGGCGTGATGCGGGGCTCGTGACGCATCTGGATGCGGTCCTTGGCGTACGCGAGGGCGTTCTGGTACGCGGCTTCGCCGAGGCCGAGGCCCTGCATGCCGGTGCCGAGGCGGGCGCCGTTCATCATGACGAACATGGCCTGCATGCCCTTGTTCGGCTGGCCGACGAGGATGCCGCGCGCCCCGTCGAAGTTGAGGACGGCGGTGGCGTTGGCCTTGATGCCCATCTTGTGTTCCAGGCTGGCGCACACGACGGGGTTGCGTTCGCCGAGGCTGCCGTCGTCGTTCACGAGGTACTTGGGCACGAGGAACAGGCTGATGCCCTTGGTGCCCTGGGGCGCGCCCTCGATGCGGGCGAGGACGAGGTGCACGATGTTGTCGGCGAAGTCGTGCTCACCGGCGGAGATGAAGATCTTGGTGCCGCTGATGTTGAAGGTGCCGTCGCCGTTGTCGACGGCCTTGGTGCGCAGCAGGCCGAGATCGGTGCCGCAGTGCGGTTCGGTGAGGCACATGGTGCCGGTCCATTCGCCCGCGAGGAGTTTGGGGAGGTAGACGTTCTTGGTTTCGTCGCTGCCGTAGGCCTTGAGGGCGGTGTACGCGCCGTGCGACAGGCCGGGGTACATGCTCCAGGCGACGTTCGCGGCGATCATCATTTCGCTGACGGCGTTGCCGACGACGTGAGGGACGCCCTGCCCGCCATATTCGGGGTCGCCGTCGAGGGCGGTCCAGCCGGCGGCGGCGAACTGCTTGAAGGCTTCCTTGAAGCCCTTGGGGGTGGTGACGACGCCGTCCTGGACGGTGCAGCCTTCGGCGTCGCCGCTCATGTTGAGGGGTTGGATGACGTTGCTGGCGAAGCGGGCGGCCTCGTCGAGGATCTGGTCGGCGAGGTCGGCGGTGTGGGTCTCGTGGCCGACGTAGTACGGCAGTTCGGCGAGGGCCTGCTCGGCCTTGAGGACATCTTTGAGCAGGAAGCGCATGTCGCGCAGCGGGGCCTTGTAGGTGGGCATGGGTGTTCCTCCTGGGGAATGAGGGCGGCGGGCCGTGACCGGGTCCGGGCCGGGTGAGCGGCACGGGTGAGGGTTGGTTCTTTGAACCGAGTATAACAAATCTGGCGTGAGAGGTGTGGGCATCTGCGGCGCAGGCCACACTCCCCTGCCCCGTTCACCCCGGGCGGGGTCAGCCCTGGGCGGCCGCCTCGGCCCGCGCCGCTTCCTGCAGGGGCCGCCACGCGACCTTGCCGGTCGGGCCCTTCGGCAGCACCTCCACGAAGCGCACCTCGCGCGGCGCCTTGTAGTGCGCCATCTGCCCGCGCGCCCACTCGATGAACTCCGCTTCCGTCACGCTCTGACCGGCCTTCAGCACCAGCAGCGCCCGCGCCTTCTCGCCCATCCGGGCGTCCGGCACCGCGATCACGCAGGCCTCCTGCACGGCCGGGTGCGCGTGCAGCGCGGCCTCCACCTCGGCCGGCCAGACCTTCATGCCGCCGGAGTTCACCATGCGCTTCAGGCGGTCCACGAAGTAGAAGTACCCTTCCTCGTCCATGTACCCCAGGTCGCCGCTGCGGAAGTACCGCCTGCCGTCCAGTTCCATGAACGCCTCGGCGCTCGCCTCGGGCCGGTTCCAGTACCCCTGGAACACCTGCGGGCCGCTCAGCACGATCTCGCCCGTCTCGCCCTGCGGCAGTTCCCTGAGGGTGTCGAGGTCCACGATACGGGCGTCCACCCCGAAGAACGGGATGCCCAGGCACTGCAGCTTGGGACGCTCCTGCGGGTTGCTGTGCGTCTGCGCCATCGTCTCGGACAGGCCGTACCCTTCCAGGAACTCCAGGCCGCTCAGTTCCTTCCAGCGACGCCCGAGCGCCTCGGGCATGCTGGCCCCGCCGCCGTTCACGAGCTTCAGGGACACGAGGTCGCTGCTCACGAGGTTCGGGTTGGCGAGCAGGTCGACCACCATGGTGGCGGTGTTCGTCCAGCCCATCACGCCGTGGTCGCGGATCAGGACGCGGGCCGTCTCGCGGTCCCAGCGGGCCATCACGATCAGGCCCGCGCCCGCGAAGATGGGGCTCAGGAGGCTGCTCGTGAAGCCCGTGACGTGGAAGTACGGGAGGGTCGCGAGGGTGGTGTCGCCGCTCGTGACGGTCCCCCAGAACGCGCCGCCCGCCGCGTTCGCCTGCACGCTGTGGTGCGTGTGCATGCAGCCTTTCGGGAAGCCGGTCGTGCCGCTCGTGTACGGCATGACGCACAGGTCGTCCGCGCTCACCTCGGCGCGCGGGGCGGGCTGGGCCTGCACGGCCGCCTCCCACGTCACGTCGCCCGCCTGCAGGTCCGGCGTGGCGTCCAGGCCCGCCGGGAAGGCCACGCCGCCCCGGTCTTCGGGCAGGCCGTTCGCGAGCGTGACGCTGACGGCGTGCCCGAGCCCGCCCGTCTTGGCGTGCGCGTACAGTTCGGCCGCGACGATGCCCACGCGAATCCCGGCGTCCTGCACGAAGAACCCGAACTCCTTCGGGCCGAGCATCGGGGCGAGCGGCACCACGACCGCGCCGAGCCGCCAGATGGCGTGCGCCGCCGCGATCCACTGCGGGCTGTTCTGCAGGCACAGCATGACGCGGTCGCCCTTCTGCACGCCGTGCGCGGCGAGGTGCCCGCTGAAGCGGTCGCTCAGGTCGAGGAGCGCGGCGTACGTGAGCGTCTGCCCGTAGAACCACACGGCCTGCCGGTCCGGGTAGCGGTGCGCGGTGACGTGCAGGTTGTCGTACAGGCCCGTGACGGGCACGGGGATGCTGCGGGGCTTGTTCTTGGGCCAGTACCGTTGGACGGGAGCGGTGGCAGTCATGGTTCCTCCTGGGTGGTCCGGAAAGACGGGCCGGGTACGGGGTGAGGGTCATGGAACGCGGGACCTGTTGGACCCGGTGCAGCGAAACAGGTTTTGATGCGGTGCAGAGAGAGTGCGAGTATACCGCCCATCCCGGTTCCGGGCCACAGGTTCCGTCATCCGGCGGGGCCTCCCCCGTTCAGACCAGGGACAGACCAGACCCGGGCCAGCCCGGACGGGGAAGTCGTTCGTGCGGGGAGTACCATGCGCGCATGACCCTGCATGCCGCGCCCGCCACCTCGGACCTCTGTGACGCCTACCCTGACGTGCGGACCGCGCAGCCCGTCTTCCGGGACTACGGCGGGACGACCGCCTTCTGCGGCCCGGCCTTCACGGTCCGCGCCTTCGAGGACAACACCCTGGTGCGCTCCACCCTGGAGACGCCCGGCGAGGGGCGCGTGCTGGTGGTGGAGGGCGGCGCGAGCCTGAACTGCGCGCTGCTGGGCGACATGCTCGGCGGGCTGGCCGTCCGGAACGGCTGGGCGGGCGTGGTGCTGAACGGCTGCGTGCGCGACACGGCGCAGCTGGCCCGGCTGCCGCTGGGCGTGAAGGCCCTCGCCGCGCACCCGCGCCGCAGCCACAAGGGCGGGGTGGGCGAAGCGGGCGTGAGCGTGGTGTTCGCGGGCGTGACCTTCGAGCCGGGCGACTGGGTGTACGCCGATCAGGACGGGCTGCTCGTGAGCCCCGTGCCGCTCACGCTGCCCTGAACTGCAGGCATGGGCAGGCGCACGGTACAGGACGGGCAGAACGGAAAAAGCGCCCCGAAGGACGCTGATACCCTTAAGATAGCCCGGTATGCAGGCCGAGTCAAGTTTATCCACCGTGTCCGGTCCCGGCGCTCCAGCCCGGGAGCCTCGTCTTCCCTACGCGCCGCCGGAGGGGCAGCTGCGGCTGCGGCTGACCGTGCAGTGGGACGGGCGGGACTTCGTGGGGTGGCAGTCGCAGCCGGGCCTGCGGAGCGTGCAGGACACCCTGCAGGCGGCCCTGACGGAGCTGTCGCCGGTCGCGGCGTTCCGGCCGGTCGCGGCGGGCCGGACGGACACGGGCGTGCACGCGGAGCGCATGACGCTGCACTGGGACGTGCCAGGGTCGCTGCGGCTCGCGCCGGACCGGCTGGCCCGCGCCCTGAACGCGCGCCTGCCGGAGGACGTGGCCGTGACGGGCTGCGTGCTGGCCGCGCCGGACTTTCACGCACGGTACTCGTGCGTGGCGCGCGAGTACGTGTACCGCGTGCTGAACGCCCCGCAGCGCGAGCCGCTCTGGGCGGGGCGGGCGCTGCTGGTGCCGCCGCGCCTGGACGTGGACGCCATGCAGGCGGCGGCGCGGGAACTGCTGGGCGAGCATGATTTCGCGGCGTTCGCGACGCGGGAGGAACGGCAGACGCGCCGCCGCCTCGACCGGCTGGAGGTGCGGCGCGTGCCGGGGTCGCCGCTGCTGGAGGTGCACCTGACGGGCGAGAGTTTCCTGCGTCACATGGTGCGCGGGCTGGTGGGGACGCTGCTGCAGGTGGGGCGCGGGGAGCGCCTGCCGGGGGACGTGGTGGCGGTGCTGGCGTCCGGGGACCGGGGGCGGGCCGGGCCGAACGTGCCGCCGCACGGCCTGTACTTCACGGGCGCACGCTACCCCGGCGACTGAAGACCCTACAGGGGGATTGTCCGGGCAGGGGCGGGCAGGCGGAGGAGTCGGGCAGGCGGAGGAGTACAGTGCAGGTGTACCTCATCTTCTGCCGGTGTCCGCGCGCGCCCTGCGCCGACGCTTCTTTCGCCATGTCGAACGTTTTAAAGACAAGCTGCGGCTTCTGGCACGAGGATTAGCCAATCCCCGCACCATCTGTGCATAACGTAGGAATAATCATTGACATCTTGCACATCGGCGGGCCGTACCGTTCGGCGGCACGGGCCGCTGCCAGGCGCATGTTTCGGTCTTCTCGCGCCCGGGTCCAGGCTGGGCAAGAGATGTATTTATATTCATCATCCGTATGCACCAACGCCACCATCCACTGCACCCGCGCACTGGACAATCTGTCTATTTCCCGCATCAGCGGGAGACTTTCAGAAGAGATTCCAGCACAGGATGGCAGGCCAGGGAAGCATAAACATCCATTCTCAGGTTGACGTTATGCAGTTCATTGGCCTACAATTAAGGCGCAATCGGTTAAATCGGCTCCTGAGAGGGCACGAACCGACCTCCGATACCATTCACAGGAGAGGTCACCCATGGAACGTGCCAGCCCACACCCCACCGAGAACACCCCCGACCCGGCCGCCTTCCACTTCCAGGAACTCCTGCCGCCCATGAGCGCGCACGAGGCCGCCGTCGAAGCGAACCGCTGCCTGTACTGCTACGACGCGCCCTGCATGCAGGCCTGCCCCACCCACATCGACATCCCCACCTTCATCCGCAAGATCAGCACCGGGAACCTGCGCGGCTCGGCCCGCACCATCCTGGAAAGCAACTTCCTGGGCGGCACCTGCGCCCGCGTGTGCCCCGTGCAGGAACTGTGCGAGGGCGCCTGCGTGCTCGGCGCGGACCACACCCCCATCCAGATCGGACGACTGCAGCGGCACGCGGTCGACCACGTGCAGGAACGCGGCGTCCAGCTGTTCACGCCCGCCCCCGCCACCGGGCACCGGGTCGCCGTGGTCGGCAGCGGCCCCGCCGGGATCAGCGCCAGCGCCGAACTCGCCAAGGCCGGGCACGAGGTCACCCTGTACGAGAAACGTGACCTGGGCGGCGGCCTCAGCACCTACGGCATCATCGTGCTGCGCGAACCCGTCGAGGTGGCGCTGCGCGAGGTGCAGGCCGCACGCGACCTCGGCGTGAACGTCGTCACCGGGCACGAACTCGGCAGCCGCGCGGGCCTGGACGAACTGCTCGCCGCCAACGACGCCGTGATCCTCGCGCTGGGCCTGGGCGCCGTGCCCGCCATCGGCATTCCCGGCGAGGAGTACATCCTGGACGGCCTGAACGTCATCGAGGCCAGCAAGATGGAGCAGCCCACCGGCGTCGGCACGCGCGCCGTGATCGTCGGCGCGGGCAACACCGCCATCGACGCCGCCACCATCGCCCGCCGCTCCGGCGCGGACACCCTGATGGTGTACCGCCGCACCGAGCACGAAATGACCGCGTACCGGCACGAGTACGAGTTCGCGCTGCACGAGGGCATCACCTTCAGCTTCCTGACCCAGCCCGTCGAGGTCCTGCACGAGAACGGACACGTGACGGGCCTGAAGTGCGTCCGCATGCACCTGGGCGCGCCCGACGCCTCGGGCCGCGCCCGCCCGGAACCCGTGCCCGGCAGTGAATTCGTGATCCCGTGCGACACCGTCATCAGCGCCATCGGACAGGAGAAACCCGCACTGGCCGCCGCGCTGGGCCTGGAGCTGGACGCCGGGTACATCCGCGTGGACGACGCCCTGCAGACCAGCGTGCCGCGCGTGTACGCCGCCGGGGACTGTGTGCGCGCACGAGGGAACGCCAGCACCGTGATGGCCGTGCAGGACGGCAAGATCGCCGCCGCCAGCATCGAACGCGCCCTGGGCCGCACGCCCCGCATCACCCTGAAACCCACCCCGCCCGCCGAGGTCCGCGAACACCCGCTGTACCTCGCCGCCCACGGCCCCGTCCCCACCGGCCCGAACCAGATCGCCCCGGCCCACGCGCCCACCACGGAGACCCAGCATGGCTGACCTCAGCATCGACTTCGCGGGCATCCGCTCCCCCAACCCCTTCTGGCTCGCGTCCGCGCCACCCACCAACAGCGGCGCGCAGATCCACCGCGCCTTCGAGTACGGCTGGGGCGGCGCCGTCTGGAAAACCATCGGCGCGCCCGTCCTGAACATCAGCAACCGCTACGGCGGACTCTCCTTAGGCGGACAACGCCTGCTCGCCATCAACAACGTCGAACTCATCAGCGACCGCCCCCTGGACGTCAACCTCCGCGAGATCGCCGAAGTGAAGCGCCTCTGGCCCGACCGGGCCGTCATCGTGTCCGCCATGGTCGACGCCGACCCGCAGGCCTGGAAAGACATCGTCATGATGATCGAGGACACCGGCGCCGACGGCATCGAACTCAACTACGGCTGCCCGCAGGGCATGAGCGAACGCGGCATGGGCGCCGCCGTCGGCCAGGTCCCCGAAATGTGCGAACTGAACACGCACTGGGTCACCAGCGTCACCCGGCTCCCCGTCATCGTGAAACTCACGCCGAACATCACGCACATCGTCGACCCCGCCCACGCCGCACTGCGCGGAGGCGCCCACGCCCTCTCCCTCATCAACACCATCAACAGCGTCATGAAAGTCGACCTGGACACGCTCCTCGTCACGCCCAGCATCGGTGGGCGCGGCACGCACGGCGGGTACGCCGGCCCGGCCGTCAAACCCATCGCGCTCAACATGCTGACCGAACTCATGACCGACCCCCAGGTGCTGCGCAGCGGCGTCCCCATCAGCGGCATGGGCGGCATCCAGACGTGGCGCGACGCCGCCGAATTCCTGCTCCTCGGCGCCACCAGCCTGCAGGTCTGCACGGCCGCCATGCACTACGGGTACCGCATCATCGAAGACCTCACCGACGGCCTCAGCAACTGGATGGACGACCACGGCTTCCAGACCATCGCCGACGTGACCGGCACCTCCCTCCCACAGATGAGCACCTTTGGACAGCTGGACCTCAGCCACCAGTCCGTCGCCCGCATCGACCAGAACAAATGCATCGGCTGCGACCTCTGCTACACGGCCTGCAACGACACCGCCCACCAGTGCATCGACCTCGTCAGCCCAGGCGGCATCCACGTCGACCCTGGCTACGACATGCGCGTGAACGGCCGCGAGATCACCGCCACCCGCCCCCGCCCCGTCGTGCGCGAAAGCGACTGCGTCGGCTGCGCCCTGTGCGCCAACGTCTGCCCCGTCGACGGCTGCATCACCATGGTCACCGTCCCCAGCGGCAGAGAGAGCGTCACCTGGGACGAACTGACCGCCCAGCAGCCCGCCGTCACCCAGCAGTGGACCGCCATGCAGCAGTACCGCGAAGAAGCCGGAATCGAGATTCACTGATGGGACAGAGGGAACTTCACAGAGATCGATGGTGTTCCCTCTGTTCTGCCGAGGGAAGACTTACGCACCGAGTTGACGCAGAACGTCATGAAGGATTGCAACCGGGTAAATCCAGATCACGAGAGCGAACAGGCCGAGGAGTGCTCCGAGGACACCCAGGATGAGGGTACGCCTCCCCTTCCGGAATCGGAGCGACAGTGCGG
The DNA here is from genome assembly GCF_014646915.1 of Deinococcus aquiradiocola. Lineage (NCBI taxonomy): Bacteria > Thermotogati > Deinococcota > Deinococci > Deinococcales > Deinococcaceae > Deinococcus > Deinococcus aquiradiocola. Next base: position 41,835 of record NZ_BMOE01000018.1, read on the forward strand.
TGGCAGCGGCGGTCAGGAGAATCTGCCAGACGATGACGCTCACAGGATGCCGACTCATCACTTCGATCGCGCCCCCCAACGTGGGTAGGGAAACACCAGCAGCATCCGTAATACCAAACGTTTGCCGGGCATGATTCAGTCCCCGAACGACCAGACCAGCAAACGCCAGTTCAGCCACCAGGGCAATCCCGACAGAAGTCATGACATTCTGACGATCAAGAGCCTTCGTTGTCATTTCCGCCTCCTCCCCATTTGAAATTCTGTCCAGATTTCTCTGCGTACATGGCTGGACGGTAACACAGGGCAGAACCTCAGGAGACCGCATGACCCTACTCATTCAGAACGGTACTGTCGTCACGCACGAGCGGCAATTCGTGGCGGACATTTTCATCGAGGGCGAGATCATCACGGCCATCGGGGCGCATCTGGAGGTGCCAGAGGGCGCGCGGGTCATCGATGCGAGCGGGAAGTACGTGTTTCCGGGCTTCATCGATCCGCATGTGCACATCCATCTGCCGTTCATGGGGACGTTCGCAAAGGACACGCATGCGACGGGGTCGCAGGCGGCACTGGTGGGCGGGACGACCACGTTCATCGAGATGCTCGCGCCGGGCGGGAGTGAGCGTCTGATGGACGGGTGGCGCACGTGGACGGGCATGGCGGAGGGTCGCAGCGCGTGCGATTACACCTTTCATATCGGCGTGACCCGCTGGGACGATGAGACGGAGGCGACGCTGCGGGAGCTGGCGGCGCAGGGCATGAAGTCCTTCAAGGTGTTCCTGGCGTACAAGGGGGCGTTCGGGATTGATGATGCGGCGCTGTACCGGACGCTGGCGCTGGCGAAAGAGCTGGGCGTGATCGTGACGGCGCACTGCGAGAACGCGGAGCTGGTGGCGCAGTTGCAGGGGAAGCTGCTGGCGGAGGGGAAGACGGGGCCGGAGTGGCACGAGCCGAGCCGTCCGGAGAGCGTGGAGGCGGAGGGCACGGCGCACTTCGCGACGTTTCTGGAGATGACGGGCGCGAAGGGGTACGTGGTGCACCTGAGCAATGCGCTGGCATTGAAGGCGGCGCTGGACGCGAAGGCGCGCGGGGTGGACATCAGTGTGGAGGGGGTGGTGCCGCACTTCCTGCTGGACCGGACGCTGACGGAGCGGGAGGACGGCGCGAAGTTCGTGATGTCGCCGCCCCTGCGGGACAGGTCGAATCAGGCGGTGCTGTGGCGGGCGCTGGAGGACGGGCTGATCGACACGGTCGGCACGGATCACTGTCCGTTCGACGTGGCGCAGAAGGACATGGGGCGGGAGAATTTCACGCTCATCCCGAACGGCATTCCGGCCATCGAGGACCGCGTGAACCTGATGTACACGTACGGCGTGAGTCGCGGGGAGTTGAGCCTGACGAGGTTCGTGGACGCGCTCAGCACCCGGCCCGCGCAGCTGTTCGGGCTGTACCCGCGCAAGGGTGCGGTGGCGGTGGGGAGTGACGCGGACCTCGTGATCTACGACCCGGCCTACCGGGGGCACATTTCGGCGGCCACGAGTCACATGAACACCGATTACAGCGCGTTCGAGGGCTGGGAGATCGACGGGCGGCCCGAGGTGGTCACGGTGCGCGGGCAGGTGGCGGTGGAGGGCGGCGCGTTCGTGGGTGACGCGGGGCGCGGGCAGCTGCTCAGGCGGTAGTGGAGGGTGGCCGGGGCGCCGTGAAGGACGCTGTCGAGGTGGTGTGCAGGGGCGGTCGTCCGTTCCGTCGCCTGTCGAGGGCGCACGAGCAGCTCCACTCCCCACCGCTCTGGAATGACATTCACTCGCTCCGCTCGGCCATGAACGCTTCTCGGCTTGCAGGACAGATGGTTCAGGGGAGGTTTCCGTGACGCAAACTGCTCAGAGTTCCACTTCCGTTCCGCTGCAGGGTTCGCCGGAGGCGCCGATCGTGTCGGTGCGTGACCTGCAGATGGTGTTTCAGGTGCCGGGCGGTCAGACGGTCGCGCTGCAGGACGCGAACCTCAGCATCGAGAGGGGCGAGTTCATCAGCCTGATCGGGCCGAGCGGGTGCGGCAAGACCACGCTGCTGCGCCTGCTGGCGGACCTGGTGCAGCCGACCGGCGGGCAGATCCTGATCGCGGGCCGTTCGGCGCAGGCGGCGCGGCAGGAGCGGCAGTACGGGTACGTGTTCCAGGCGCCCGCACTGATGGAATGGCGCAGCGTGCTGAAGAACGTGCTGCTGCCGCTGGAGGTCATGAACGTGCCGGGAGACCGCGTGGGCCGGGCGCGCGAGATGCTGCGGCTGGTGGGGCTGGAGAAGTTCGAGCGGAATTACCCGTGGCAGCTGTCGGGCGGGATGCAGCAGCGCGTGAGCATCGCGCGGGCGCTGGCGTTCGACCCGCCGCTGCTGTTCATGGACGAGCCGTTCGGGGCGCTGGACGAGATCACGCGCGAGAAGTTGAACCTGGAGCTGCTGCGCCTGTGGCGCGAGACGGGCAAGACCGTGATCTTCGTGACGCACAGCATTCCGGAGGCGGTATTCCTGAGCACACGGGTGGTGGTGATGACGGCCCGGCCCGGCAAGATCGAGGGGATCGTGGACGTGGACCTGCCGCACCCGCGCAGCGACGAGACGCGCGAACTGCCGAGGTTCTTCGAGATCGCCACCCAGATCCGCGAGCTGCTGAAACGGGGGCATTCGTGACGCTGCCGCGCCGCTCGCCGCTGCTGCCGATGCTGGTGGTGGCGGCCGTGGCGGCCCTGCTGTACCTGCCCTTGATGGTGTGGGCGAACTACGGTCCGGCGGCCAGGACCCTGGCGAGCGGCGCGGAACTGGAGTGCAGGACGGCGCTCGCGTGCGCGACGCAGCTGCGCAACCCGGTGCTGCCGTCGCCGGGACAGCTGGCGGGCGGCTTCCGGGCGCTGAGCGTGCCGCTGACCTCGCCGCTGTCCGCGCCGTACAACGCGGTCGTGACGGGCGGCGAGACGCTGCTGGGGCTGGCGCTCGGGGCGGTGGTGGGGCTGGCGCTGGCGGTGCTGCTCGTCGCGAGCCGCAGCTTCGAGCGCGCGACCCTGCCGTGGCTGGTCGCGTCGCAGACGGTGCCGATCGTGGCGATCGCGCCGATGCTGGCGGTGCTGCTCGGGCAGTACGGCGTGCAGGGCTTCCTGCCGAAGGCGATCATCGCGGCGTTCATCGCGTTCTTCCCGGTCGCGGTCGGCATGAGCCGGGGCCTGCGCAGCCCGGACGCGCTGCAGCTGGACCTGATGCGGACGTACAGCGCCTCGGGCAGTCAGACGTTCCGGCTGCTGCGCTTCCCGGCGAGCGTGCCGTACCTGTTCACGGCCCTGAAGGTCGCGGCGACGGCGGCGCTGGTGGGCAGCATCGTCGCGGAGATCAGCACCATCAGCTTCTCGGGGCTCGGCAAGATGCTGGCCGAGAACTCCCGCGCGAGCGACACGATCGCCCTGTGGGTGATCATGGTGTACGGCGCGGTGCTGGGCGTGACGCTGGTGGGCCTGGTGGGCCTCGCGGAGCGGCTCGTGACGCCCTGGAAGGTCCGCGCGTGACGGGCGGCACGGTGAGCGTGCCCGCCCGCACGCCGGGGCGCGCGGCGAGCGTGGGAACGCTGGCCCTGGCGGTGGCCATGGCGGGCCTGCTGGGCGCGTGCCTGCTGCTCGCCCGGCAGCCGCAGCCCACGTCGCCCGCCGCGTGGCTGCTGGGCGTGCTGGCACTGCTGGTGCTGGGCGGGGTGGGCGTGCGCTCGGCCGCGCAGGGCGAGTCGCGCGCCGCGCGGACCCTCCCGGCCGTGTTCACGCTGCTGCTGGGCGTGCTGGGCGCGGAGGCGCTGCTGCGCGCGTACGCGGTGCCTGCCGGGCTGATCCCCACGCCGAGCCTCGTGCTGCGCGCCCTGTGGAACGCGCGGACGGTGCTCCTGCAGGACACGCTGTACACCTTCGGGCTGGAGGGCCTGCTCGGCTTCCTGCTCGGCACGCTGGCGGGCCTGCTGCTGGCGCTGGTGGTCGTCCGTTTCCGCTTCCTGGAGCTGGGGCTGCTGCCGTACGCGGCGCTGTTCTCCAGCATTCCCATCGTGGCGCTCGCGCCGGTCATCGTGAAGGCAGTGGGGCTGGAGTGGCCGAGCAAGACGCTGGTGGTGGCCGTCACGGTGCTGTTCCCGGTCGTGGTGGGCGCGGTGCGTGGCCTGCAGTCGGCGCAGCCGCTGCACCTGGACCTGATGCACACGTACGCTGCGGCGCCCGCGCAGACGTTCCGTGAGGTGCGCGTCCCGAGCGCGCTGCCGTTCGTGTTCGGCGCGCTGAAGGTCGGCAGTACGCTGGCGCTCATCTCGGCAATCGTGGCGGAGTTCTTCGGGACGGACGGGCACGGGCTGGGCTTCCGCATTCAGATCGAGGTGGGGCGCTTCAACCTGGACATCGTGTGGGCGGCCATCGTGCTGAGCAGCGTGGTCGGCATCGCGTTCTTCAGCGCGGTGGGCCTGCTGGAGCGCCGCCTGGTGACGGGCGCGCCCGGACGGGACGCGTGACGCGCGCCGCGCCCGCAGCGGGAACCGTCCCGCCGGGAGCCGCCATGCCATGACGTTCCAGCGCCAGGCGCCCCGGCCCGCGCGGCCGTTCACCGCAAGTCCGTACCGCCTCGTCTGCGTTCCGTTCAATTCCCGGACAGTCGGGACTTCACCGCCTGTCCGTCCATCTCCCGGAACGCATCCATTTCCTTCTCGTGCCACTCGGATTGAACCCGCACACCCCGCGGGATTCCATCGGAATCTGTCTCACTCCCCGGAGGGAACCATGAAGCACACCGCCAGACTGACCGCCACCATCGCCGCCGCCCTGCTCGTCTCGGCCGCCACGTCCAGCGCAGGCGCGCAGAAGCTCGTGCCGGTGAAACTCCAGCTGAAGTGGTTCCCGCAGGCGCAGTTCGCGGGCTTCTTCGTCGCGCAGGCCAAGGGGTACTTCAAGGCCGAGGGCCTCGACGTGACGCTGCTGCCCATCGGGGACCAGAGCCCCATCCAGACGGTCGCGACGGGCGCGGCGGACTTCGGCACCACCTGGATCACGGACCTGCTCACGGCCCGCCAGCAGGGCATCCCGGTCGTGCACATCGCGCAGCTGTTCCAGAAGAGCGGGTACACCCTGGTCGCCCTGAAGAGCAGCGGCCTGAAAGCGCCCGCCGACTTCAAAGGGAAGCGCGTGGGCGTCTGGCCGAGCGGGAACGAGTACCCGGCCGTGGCGCTCCTCAAGAAGTACGGGCTGACCACCAGCCTGGACTCCACCGTCAGCAACCCCAGCGTGCAGGCCGTCACGTACCCCTTCGATCCGAGCATCGTGTTCCCCGACAAGGTGGACCTCGTGAGCGCCATGACGTACAACGAGGTCGACCAGATCGTGGGCCTCGGGTACCCGCTCGACAAGCTGCAGGTGTTCCACGCGTCGGACTACGGCATCAACCTGCTCGAGGACCTGATGTTCACGTCGCAGCGGGTGCTGGACGACAAGAACTTCAGGGGGAGCGGCATGACGGGCCGCCAGATCGCCGCGAAACTCGTGCGCGCGAGCCTGAAAGGCTGGAATTACGCCGTCGCGAACCAGAAGGAAGCCGTGACGGACGTGCTCGTGCAGTGCGGGAACACCTGCAAGGGCAGCGGCAGCCGCGCCAGCGCCAGCGGGCACCAGACGTGGCAGATGACCGAAGTGGCCAAACTGTACCAGGCGGGCCCCACCCTGAAAGGCATGGCCGGATACCTCGACCCGGCCGTGTACAGGGCGAACGTGACGCTGCTGAAGTCCCTCGGCATCCTCAAGGCCGACCCGGCGGCGGGCGCGGTCGATTACGGCGTGTGGGAAGCGGCGACCGGCAAGAAAGCCATGAAGTGATGCGGTGTTGAGCTGAACTCCAGGAGTTCAGCCGAGCAAAGCGGGCACTGACGAGTACGGTGTTGAGGAGATGGAAGGGCTTCCCTGGCATCGGATCAACACCGTATGACGCCCGTTCCGGCCGGTTCCGTCCCCTCAGCGGGGTCGGCCCGGGCGGGGCGGGCAGGAGGAAGCGGAACCCGCACGGTGGTCAGCCCGTGCCCCTTGCGGAATCCGGCCGGGCGGCGCGAGGATGGAACGGCACGGCTTCACCGGCCCCGGCCCGGACGGCGGGCGGGGCCATCCTTTCGCTCCCGTGGCGGTCAGGCGGCCCGGCCGCCGACCGCCCGCTCCCGCCGGAGGTCTCATGCCCACGTCCCACACGTCTCCCCTCGCCGCCGCCCTCGTGGCGGTCCTCGCTCTGCACGGCGTGACGGCCGCGCAGAGCGCCACCATGACCGTGCCGGGCCTGGGACAGGTCCTCGCCGGGAACGCGACCCGGCAGACGCTCGACTGCCAGGGCGGCGCCATGACCGTGAACGGCAACGACAACCGCGTCACCCTGAAGGGCCGCTGCCTGCGCGTGAGCGTGAATGGCAACGGCAACACCGTCACGGCAGGCACGGTCGGGCAGATCATCGTTCACGGGCGCGGCAACGCCGTCCGCTGGCACCGCGCGATCAGCGGCACGCGGCCCGCCGCCACCCTCACCGGCAGCGGCAACACCACCCCCCACTACTGAGACGCGTTCCGTTCCATTCCCGGATCCCGGAACGCGCGTCTTTCCTCCCCGTTCCACCCGGATTGCACCTGCACACACTGCGGGATTCCACCGGGATCGGTACGGGAGCGGCCCCGGCCGCAACGACAAGGAGTCTGCATTCATGCCCCTGGACCCGAAACGCACCGTGCAGGAACTCAAGGACTTCCGCGCCCTGACCGGCGACGAACACGGCGCGCAACGCGTCGCGTTCACCGACACGTGGCTCACCGCGCGCCGCTTCCTGCAGGACCGCCTGGACGCCCTGCCCGTCCTGCAGCACATGGACGCCGCCGGGAACTGGTGGGCGACCCTGCCGGGCGAATCGCCGCGCGAACTCCTGATCGGCGGGCACCTGGACAGCGTCCCGAACGGCGGGTGGCTGGACGGCTGCCTGAACGTCCTCGCGGGCCTGGAGGTCCTGCGGCGCGTGAACGAGCAGTACGCGGGCAGGCCGCCCGTCACGGTGCGCCTCGTGGACTGGGCGGACGAGGAAGGCGCACGGTTCGGCCGGAGCCTGTACGGCAGCAGCGCCGCCAGCGGGCACTTCGACGTGCAGCAGATGGCGACCCTCGCGGACCGGGACGGCGTCACGCTCGGCCAGGCGCTCGAACGGGTCGGCGTGACGCTCGCCGACGCTCCGCAGGCGCAGGCGGAACTGCGGAACGCCGCCGCGTACCTCGAACTGCACATCGAGCAGGGCCCCGTGCTGGAGGGCCTGGGCCTGCCGCTCGGCCCGGTCCTCGGGACGGTCGGCGTGGAGCGCCACACCGTCACCTTCCACGGGCAGGCGGCGCACAGCGGCAGCACGCCCATGAACGTCCGCCGCGACGCGCTGCTCGCCGCCGCGCGACTGGCGCAGGAGATCTACGTCATCGCGCAGCGGCACGCGGGCGTCTGCACCGTCGGCAGCGTCAAGACCCTGCCCGGCATCGTGACGAGCGTCGTGGAGACCTGCGAGATCACCCTCGACCAGCGCCACCTGAACGCCGAGCACCTGGCCGCCATGTGGCAGGAAGCGCAGGACGCCGCCCGCACCTTCGCTGACGAGGGCGGCTGCACCGTGAGCTTCGGTCACATCTGGAACATCGAACCGATCCTGTTCCACCCGGAACTGATCGACGCGGCCGAGGCGAGCATCCTGAACCTCACGCCCGGCACGCACCGCCTCCCCAGCGGCCCCCTCCACGACGCCGCCGAGATCGCCCGGGCAGGCGTGCCGACCGTGATGCTGTTCGTGCAGTCCCTGCGCGGCATCAGCCACAACAGGATCGAGGACACGCTCGAGGACCACATCGAGATGAGCGTCCAGGCGCTCGACACCCTGACCGAGAAGACGATGGCCTGGATTCAGGCACAGGCGTGACACGTCCTCGCACGGCGCTCCGTGAGGTCCGGCGCGTGTGGCGTGGGCGCCGGAGCAGGACCGGATGACCCGCACGCTTCCGACGCTTGCTGAACTGTTGACCCTGGCGGCCTTTTCGGGTGCCGAGGTGCTGAGCGGGCACGCGCGGCTCGCGCAGCCGGTGACGTGGGTGCACGTGTCGGAGGTGCTGGACGCGGCGCGGTTCCTGTCGGGCGGTGAGTTGCTGCTGTCGACCGGGTCGCTGCTGGCGCAGGCGTCCGCGCAGGGACAGGCGGATTTCGTGCGTTCGCTGGCGGAGGGGGGCGCACAGGGGCTGGTGCTGGAGCTGGTGCAAGGGTTCCGGGACGTGCCGGTCGAGGTGCTGGGGGCGGCTCGGCTGTACGGGTTTCCGCTGGTGGTGTTCCGGCAGGAGGTGAGTTTCGCGCGGCTGACGCGGGTGGCGCACGCGCGGATCCTGAGCGCGCGGGGCGAGGTGCGCGAGGCGTCGCTGTCGCCGCTGCTGGACGCGCTGGCCGAGACGGGCCGCAGCGTGGATTTCCTGCAGGGGCAGCTGGGGCCGCTGCTGGCCCTGCCGACCCGGCCGCGCACGGTGCTGATGGGTACGCTGGACGCGCTGCTGCAGACGAATTTCAACATGGCGGAGTCCGCGCGGCGCCTGGGGGTGCGGCGGCAGACGATGTACTACCGGATCGAGCAGCTGCGGGCCATGCTGGGTGACCTGAACGACCCGAAACGGCAGCTGGGCCTGCATCTGGCGCTGGAGTTGACGCGGTCCGAGGCGGGCGAGGTGATGCGCGAGGAGCGGCCTCACACCTGAAGAGTGAGGGCCGGTGTGAACAGTCCGTGCAGCTCCCCTCTCCTGTGGGGCGGCATGTGAAGGTTTCGCTGCCTGAAAGAAACGGGTTTCAGGTATACTTCATGTCAAGCTCAGGCAGTGTGGGTCATCGCCTGCTGCGGCTCGCCCCTGAGCAGAGCGTCGTGCCTCCATCTCCAGCTCCCCACACGCGACGGGGTTCACCGGTTTCACCCATCACATCCAGCGCAGCACGACCGGCAGGCCGGGAGCGACCCATGGAGAGACGGACGGCAGCATGAAGCACAGCCCGCGCAGCACTCCCGCGTCCAGGACGGCGCGCCCCCACGCGAGGGGCGGCGCGTGAGGGGCCTGTGGGGCCTGGGAGGTGGGCAGGACCGCCTGACCACGCAGACGTGGAACAACGTGCAGCGCACCGTGTACCTGTGGTTCGGTCCGGTCGGGGTGCTGGCGTGCGCGGCGGCACTCGCCACGCAGTGGCACAGCATGGATCCCTTCGACCGCGTGGCGTTGCCGCTGCTGGCGCTGGAGCTGCTGCTCACGACGACCGCGCTGGCCGTGCGCGTCATGAGTGTCGCGGCGGCCACGCGCATCACGTTCCTGTGCACCACCGCGTACTTCCTGGTGGGCCTCAACCATCAGTTCTGGTGGTTCGTGCCGCACTACCAGATGCTCAGCGAGAGCACCTTCTGGTTCGCGGTGCTGTACGCCACGGCGTTCATCGCGTTCCGGGGGGAGCGGGCCATTCAGGTGTGCGCGGGAATCTTCGCGGCGTCGCTCGTGATCTGCGGGGTGCAGCTGGGCCTGCTGGGCGGGCGGGGGCAGCTCACGTTCCGGATGGTGGCGTCGTGCGTGCAGTTCCTGATCTCGAGCGGCGTGCTGGTCGTCGCGCAGTACGCGGTCGGGAAGCTGAGGCAGCAGCTGGATCAGGTGCGGGCCGCCGCGTACCTGGACGCCCTGACGGGCCTCCCGAACCGCCGGTACGCGCAGGGGCAGCTGGAGGACCTGCTCGCGGCGGGCCGCAGCTTCAGTCTGGTGATGCTGGACATCGACCACTTCAAGCAGGTGAACGACACGTACGGGCATCAGGCGGGCGACATGGTGCTGCGCGAGACGGCCCGCGTGGTCGGCCGTCACCTGCACGGCACGCAGTTCATGGCCCGCTGGGGCGGCGAGGAGTTCGTGCTGGTGCTGCCGGGCCTGCACAAGCGCGAGGGGAAACAGCTGGCGGAAGCGGCCCGCCGGGACCTGTACGAGCACGTCTTCGATCAGGTGGGCGGCCTCACCGCGAGTTTCGGCGTGTCGGAATTCGCGGTGGGCGACGATCTGGAGAAGGTGATGCGCCGCGCGGACGCCGCCCTGTACGCCGCGAAACGCCAGGGCCGCAACGGGGTGCGCGTCGCGATGGAGGACGGCCGCCTGACACGGCTCGACCTGCCGGACGCCGACACCGCACTCGACACGGCGCCCGGCGCGGACACTGCACCCGGCACAGCGGCACGCCAGGACCGCCGCGAGGCGAGGCAGGCAGCCCGGCGCATGCCCGGCGACTGATACGGTGTTGAGCTGAACTTCTGAAGTTCGGCCGGGCGAGGCGAGCAACAGGTCCGGTCCTGAGCCGAAACGTGCCGTGGCGCGGCACAATGGGCGGGTGACGTCGCCTCTCCCCTCTCCCGAGTTCGGGCCGCCGGCACCGGACGCGCCGAAGTCGGTGTGGCGTGCGTGGGCGCGGGCGGTGCGGGCGGCACTGCCGGAACCGGACCACGCGGGCGTGTGCGCGGAGCTGCTGGCGTGGTTGCGGGCGCGCGGGGCGCGGCGGGTGCTGGCGTATCACGCGTTGCCGGGCGAGCCGGACGTGTCGGGCCTGGCGGGGCACGTGCAGCTGTTCACGACGCGTGCCGTGTTCCGGCCCAGTGCGCGCCTGACGCTGCACGACTGGCATGCTGCGACTGAAGTGAGTCGTTTCGGGGCGCTGCAGCCGCCGCGCGGGACGCCGGAGGTGCCGCGCGGCGAGGTGGACGTGGTGCTGCTGCCGGGCCTCGCCTTCGACCGGCGCGGGTGGCGGCTGGGGTACGGGGGCGGCTTCTACGACCGGCTGCTGGAAGTCTGGGACGTACCGACGGTCGGCGTGACGCCCGCGGCGCTGTGGGTGCCGCACGTACCGCACGAGGCGCATGACCTGCCGGTGAGGTTCGTGGCGACCGAGGACGGGGTGCGCGAGATCCGGCCGGACTGAGGCGGGCGGCGGGTCAGGGTTTCGTCTGGCCGAGCGAGATGGTGCGCGGCGCGAGCTTCACGGTGAACCGCAGTGGCGTGAGCGCCCCGTCGCGGTACACGGTGAGCGTGACCTGATCCCCGACGCTGTGGCTGCGGATGGCGGCCAGGAACTGCAGGTAGTCGCTGACGCCGGTGCCGTTCACGGCCGTGATGACGTCGCCGGTCGCGTGGGTGGGGACGCCGTTCTCGTCGAAGCGCGTGGCTTTCAGGGGGCGCAGGCCTGCCGTGTCGGCGGGACCGCCGGGAATGACGCGGTCGAACACGAAGCCGACCCGGCCGCCCAGGCCGAGGTTGCGGAAGAAGCTGACGGGCAGCTCGTAGTCCGCGAGGGACGTGCTGATGCCGACGACGGGCGCCTCGCGTTTCAGTCCGGCGCGCAGCTGCGCCAGCAGGGCGCTGCTGGCCGTGACGGGCACGGCGTACGAGCTGGTGTTCAGGGTGGCGCGGTACGCGGCGACGCTGGCGGTCGGCGGGAGCGCGTCCGTTTTCGGGCCGGGCTGCAGGCGGATGTAGCTGGTGATCCCGATGAGCTGCCCTGCCTCGTTGAGGATGGGGCCGCCGCTGTCGCCGGGCGCGAGGGGCGCGTCGAGCTGCAGGGTGCCGGGCGGGAAGTCCGCGCGGCCCGCCTGGGCGTCCAGCGCGAGAAGGCGTCCGCTCTTGGGTTGCAGGAACTTCCCGCCGGAGTTGCCGATGGCGAGCGCCAGCTGACCGACCCTGGGGGCCTGCGGAGCGAGCGGCACGAACGGCGCGCCCTTCACGTCGATCTTCAGGAGGGCGAGGTCGTGCGGTTCGTCGAAGCCGACGACCGTGACCGGGTAGCGTTTCCTGTCGAGCGTGACGGCCTGCAGTCGGTCCGCGCCGAACACGACGTGGTACGCCGTCAGAACGCTGCCGTCCGCGCTGACGAGGACGCCGCTGCCCAGACCGTTCGGGTCCTCGCACTGCGGGTCTTCCTCGGCGGGCGCGCAGTCGTCGATCTCCAGCGCGGCGGGCCGGAACTTCTGGTAGAGCGGCGCGAGCGTGGCGGGCAGTCCGGCCGCCACCTGCGGGGCGGCCGGGGCGGGCCGGGAGGTCTTCTGCGCCCCGGCGGGCGCGGCGAGCAGCAGCAGGACGGACAGCCCCAGGACCCGGCGGTGGGCGCGCGCAACGTTCATGCTTCAGTATGCGCCGCGCCCCGTCCGGTCAGTTGTACGCCATCCCCGACTTCCGGGCCGGGGAGGCGTTCACGCTTCCTTGAGCGCGCGGCCGGTCCGGGCGGCGTGCCACACTGGAGGCATGCCTGCCGATCCCACCCCGGACCTTCCCAGCAGCGTCTTCGTGTACGGCACCCTGATGCCGGACGAACGGTACTCGGGCGTCGCGTCGGCCGCCGGAGCGCCGGAACGTGCGGAACGCGCGACCCTGCCGGGCTTCGTGCTGCACCACCTGAGCCCCGAAGGGTACCCGGCCGTGACGCCCGGCGCGGGGACCGTGCACGGCTGGGTGCTGCACTACGCGCCCGGCACGTGGGCGGCCGCGCTCGCGCACCTGGACGACCTGGAGGGCCTGCACCTGCGCCCGCCGCTGTACCGGCGCGTTCCGGCCACGCCCGTCACGGACGCCGGGACGGGCCGCGCGTGGGTGTACGTGTACGCCCGCGAGGCGCGCCTCTCGGCGCCCGGCGCTGTCCCGGTGCCGTCCGGACGCTGGACGGACGTCCCGGACCGGCACGCTCCCACCCCCTGGCCCGGCGACGAGACGGAGGCGTGACGCGGCGCGCGTGAACATGAACGGGCTGGCTATCCCGCCCTGACCCCCGGCACGCCTGCGTGGCCTACACTTAGCGTATGCTTGACACCATCAAGGCACTCGCCAAGAAGACCGACTCGAAGATTCTGATGGTCGTGCTGGACGGCGTGGGCGGCCTCCCGCTCGAACTGGGCGGCGACACCGAACTCGCCACTGCCGTCACGCCGAACCTCGACGCACTCGCCAAGAACGCGCAGCTCGGGCAGGTGGAACTCGTCGGGGCGGGCATCACGCCCGGCAGCGGCCCCGGTCACCTCAGCCTGTTCGGGTACGACCCCCTGAAGTTCGTCGTCGGTCGCGGGGCCCTGAGTGCCGTCGGCATCGGCGTGAAGCTCGGCGCGGGCGACGTGGCCGTGCGCGGCAACTTCGCGACGCTCGGTGCGGGCCGCGTCGTCGAGGACCGCCGCGCGGGCCGCCCCAGCGACGAGAAGAACGCCGAGATCGTCGGTCAGCTCAGGGCCGCCATTCCCGAGATCGGCGGCGTGAAGGTCGAGATCTACACCGAGTCCGAGCACCGCTTCGTGGTGGTGTTCCGTAACCCCGGCGCGGGCCTCGGCGCGAACATCAGCGACGTGGACCCCCAGGCGACCGGCGTGCAACCCCTCACCGCGCAGGCGCACGACGACGCCAGCCGTCAGACGGCCGACCTCGTGAACACCTTCGTCACGCGCGCCGAGGAGGCCCTCAAGGACGAGCCGCAGGTGAACGGCGTGCTGTTCCGCGGGTACAGCGACGTGCCGCACTTCCCCAGCATGGACGACATCTACGGCCTGAAGGCCGCCTGCATCGCCAGCTACCCCATGTACAAGGGCCTCGCGAGCCTCGTCGGGATGGACGTGCTGGACGTCGAGGGGCACGAGGACGCCCTGGACGGCAAGGTCGCCGCCCTGCAGGCCAACTGGGACAAGTACGACTTCTTCTACTTCCACGTCAAGAAGACGGACAGCACCGGCGAGGACGGCGACTTCCACGAGAAGGTCCACAAGATCGAGATCTTCGACGCGCTCCTCCCGCAGCTCCTGGCGCTGAAGCCCGACGTGATCGCCATCGTCGGTGACCACAGCACGCCCAGCAAGCTCGCCAGCCACAGCTGGCATCCCGTCCCGCTCCTCATCCACAGCGAGTACGCCCGCAAGGACGTGGCGGCCCGCTACACCGAGGAAGAAGCGCAGAAAGGCACGCTCGGCCTGCGCCGCGGCACGGACGTCATGCCGCTCCTGATGGCGAACGCCCTGAAACTCCAGAAGTACGGCGCGTAACTCCAGCAGTGGAGGAGGGCCGACCTGCCATGCGCGGTCGGCCCTCCTCCATTGATGTTCGCCGCATGCGCCCGGCCATCCACACGGCAGGCACAAAAAAAGCGCCCTTTCGGACGCTGATAAGGAAAGTATACCCCGGTATGCACCCGGTGTCAACTCATGCACGCGGGTGGTCGTGGACTCTTGGGCACGACAGTGGTTCAATGAACCATGAACGAGCTTACGTGTCCGCACTGCGGCGCCGTCCGCATCGTCAAAAACGG
>NZ_BMOE01000019.1 GCF_014646915.1 Deinococcus aquiradiocola
AAAGAGCTGAGGGCTCGGCTGCGTGCGGGATGGCAGAGGATTCGGTACATCAAGTTGCCACAACGTCTCATGGAGGTAACCTCAATTTAAACCGGTATCAATAGGGCCTGAAGCTGACCTTTTCTGAGAACCGCCTTCCGGCAGGGCAGGGGGCACGCGTCCGGCATGCCCGCACGCCCCCGCCCGGCCGGGCCGGGGGGCGCACCGCCCCACATGCTCTACATTCGGGACATGGACAACGCCGGGACCCAGGAACTGAAACGCACGCCGCTGCACGCCGCCCACCTGCGCGCCGGAGCCCGCATGGTGCCCTTCGGCGGGTGGGACATGCCCGTCCAGTACGCGGGCGTCAAGGCCGAACACACCGCCGTCCGCGAACGCGCAGGCATGTTCGACGTGTCGCACATGGGCGAATTCCGCGTGCAGGGCCCCGGCGCGCTCGACTTCCTGCAGCACGTCACCACCAACGACGTCAGCAAACTGAAACCCGGCCGCGCGCAGTACAACTGGCTCCCCAACGCCACGGGCGGCCTCGTGGACGACATCTACGTGTACCGCGAGGCCAGCGAGGACTTCCTGCTCGTCGTGAACGCCAGCAACATCCAGAAAGACTGGACGCACCTGCAGGCCCTGCTGCCCGGCCACGGCGTCACCCTCACCGACGAATCTGACCGCACCGCCCTGCTCGCCGTGCAGGGACCGCACGCCGAAACGCTCCTGCAGCCGGTCACGGACACCGACCTGAGCGGCGCGAAAAAGAACGCGTACTTCCACGCGACCCTGCTCGGCGTGCCCGTCCGGCTCGCCCGCACCGGCTACACCGGCGAGGACGGCTTCGAGGTGTTCGCCGCGAGCGAGCACGCCGAACGGCTCTGGGACGGCCTGCTCGGCCTGGGGATCACGCCCGCCGGACTCGGCGCGCGCGACACGCTGCGCCTGGAGGCGGGCTTCCCGCTGTACGGGCACGAGTTCACGGACACCATCCACCCGCTCTCCAGCGGGTACGGCTGGGTCGTGAAAGACAAAGCCCACCACGGCCGCGACGCCCTCCAGACGCCCAGCCCGCAACGCCTGATCGGCCTGCGCCTCGACCGCGTGCCGGTCCGCGAGGGCTACCCCGTCAAGCTGGACGGCGTCGTGGTCGGCCACGTCACCAGCGGCACCACCAGCCCCACCCTCGGCCACCCCATCGCGGCCGCCCTCGTGGACGCGCACGCCGCCGCCGCCGGGCACTTCACGGTCGAGGTGCGCGGCAAGGACCACGACGCCACCCCCACCCCCATGCCCTTCTACAGACGCGCCTGACCCGCCCGGCCCTACAAATTCCCCCTCCCGATTCCGGCACAATGGAGCACGATATGACCACCCCGACTGACCGCCAGTACATGAGCAGCCACGAATGGATCAAGGAAGACGGCGACGTGAGCGTCGTCGGCATCACCGACTTCGCGCAGGACCAGCTGGGCGACGTGGTGTACGTCGAACTGCCCGAAGTGGGCCGCCAGGTCACGGCGGGCGAGACGGTCGCGGTGGTCGAGAGCGTCAAGACCGCCAGCGACATCTACAGTCCCGCCACCGGCGAGATCGTCGAAGTGAACGACGCGCTCAGCGGCAGCCCGGAACTCATCAACGAGGGCGCGCTGGAGGGCGGCTGGCTCTTCAAGATCCGCGTGGACAGCCTGAGCGCCGACCTGATGGACGCCGCCAGCTACGACGCCGCCAACAACTGACCCGCCGGGGCGGGCGCGTGAGGCCACCCTGGCCCGCCCCGCCCCCACCCTTGCCGCGAAGTGAACCGCTCACCCCGCCCGGCCCGCCCGGCCCGGCACGCAGGAGGAACCATGCGTCCCCTATCTGAACTGCTTCAGACCGACGATTTCACCCGCCGCCACATCGGCCCCACTCCCGAAGAGCAGGCCGCCATGCTGAGCGAACTGGGGTACGCGACCCTGAACGCCCTGACCGAAGCCACCGTGCCTGCCGCCATCCTGCGCCACGACCCCATCCAGTCGGGCGGCCCGGTGACGGAAGCGCAGGCGATCGCCGACCTGAAACGCGTCGCGCAGAAGAACAAGGTGTTCCGCAGTTACATCGGCATGGGGTACAGCGGCACGCACACGCCGCCCGTGATCCTGCGCAACATTCTGGAGAATCCCGGCTGGTACACCGCGTACACGCCGTACCAGGCCGAGATTGCGCAGGGGCGGCTGGAGATGCTGCTCAACTTCCAGCAGGTCGTGATGGACATGACCGGCATGGACGTCGCAAACGCGTCGCTGCTGGACGAGGCCACCGCCGCCGCCGAGGCCATGACGCTCGCCAAGCGCAGCGGCAGGAGCAAGGGCGACGTGCTGTACGTGGCGGACGACGTTCACCCGCAGACGCTGGACGTGATCCGCACGCGCGCCGAATATTTTGGATACAACATCCAGACCGGGCCTGCCGACGGCGCCCTGCCGGACGGCACCTTCGCCGCCCTCATCCAGACGCCCGGCACGCACGGCGACCTGCACGACCTGACCCCCATCGCCGAGCGCGTGCACGCGGCAGGCGCGGAACTGATCGTCGCGACCGACCTGCTCGCGGGCGCCCTCATCAAGCCCCCCGGCGAGTGCGGCGCGGACATCGTGGTGGGCAGCGCCCAGCGGTTCGGCGTGCCGATGGGCTTCGGCGGGCCGCACGCCGCCTTCCTCGCCTGCAAGGACGAGTACAAGCGCAGCATGCCGGGCCGCGTGATCGGCGTGAGCCGGGACGCGCGCGGCAAGACCGCCCTGCGCATGGCGATGCAGACGCGCGAGCAGCACATCCGCCGCGAGAAGGCCACCAGCAACATCTGCACCGCGCAGGCCCTGCTGGCCAACATGGCCGCCGCCTACGCCGTCTGGCACGGCCCCGAAGGCATCCGCACGATTGCCGAGCGCGTGCACCTGATGACGGGAATGCTGTACACGGCGCTGCATCAGAGCGGGCACAGCCCGGACGGGTTCCGTACGCAGGAGACGTTCTTCGACACCCTGACCTTCGCGGGCGACGTTGACCTCGTCCGTGCCCGTGCCGAGGCCAAGGGCATCAACTGCCGCTACCAGAATGACGGGCGAATCTCCATCAGTCTCGACGAGACCGTCACGCTGGCCGATCTGGCCGACATCATCGAAGTCATCACGGGTGAACAGGCTGACCTCGCGGCATTGGAAACGGTAGCCGCCCACGGCATCCCCGCCGACCTGCAGCGCACCACGTCCTACCTCACGCACCCGGTCTTCTCCGCGCACCACAGCGAGCACGGCATGCTCCGCTACCTGAAGGGCCTGGAGAACAAGGACTACTCTCTCACGCACGGCATGATCCCGCTCGGCAGCTGCACCATGAAGCTGAACGCCACCACCGAGATGATCCCCGTCACGTGGCCGGAATTCGGGACCATCCACCCCTTCGCGCCCCTCGATCAGACCGAAGGGTACGCCGAGATGCTCACCGAACTGGAAGCGTGGCTGGCCGACATCACCGGGTACGACGCCGTGTCCATGCAGCCGAACAGCGGCGCGCAGGGCGAGTACGCGGGCCTGCTGACCATCCGCAAGTACCACGAGGCGCGCGGCGAAGCGCACCGCAACATCTGTCTCATCCCGGCCAGCGCGCACGGCACGAACCCCGCCAGTGCCGCCATGATGGGCATGACGGTCGTGGTCGTGAAGACCGACCAAGGCGGCAACATCGACATGGCCGACCTGAAAGCACTCGCCGAGAAGCACAGCGCGAACCTCGCCGCCCTCATGATCACGTACCCCAGCACGCACGGTGTGTTCGAGGAGAACGTCCGCGAAGTGTGCGACCTCATCCACCGGCACGGCGGGCAGGTGTACATGGACGGCGCGAACATGAACGCCCAGGTCGGCGTGACCAGCCCCGGCATGATCGGCAGCGACGTCTCGCACCTGAACCTCCACAAGACCTTCGCCATCCCGCACGGCGGCGGCGGCCCCGGCATGGGACCCATCGGCGTCAAAGCGCACCTCGCACCGTACCTCCCCAACCACGCCGTGCGCCCCACCTCCGGCAGCCGCACCGGGGCCGTCAGCGCCGCACCGTACGGCAGCGCCAGCATCCTCCCCATCAGCTACCTGTACATCCGCCTGCTCGGCCCGGCCGGCATGAAGGCCGCCACGCAGGTCGCCATCCTCAGCGCGAACTACGTCGCGCACCACCTGCAGCACGCGTACCCCGTCCTGTACACCGGCCCCGGCGGACGCGTCGCACACGAATGCATCCTCGACATCCGCCCCCTCAAGCAGGCGACCGGCATCACCGAGGAAGACATCGCCAAACGCCTCATGGACTACGGCTTCCACGCCCCCACCATGAGCTTCCCCGTCCCCGGCACCCTCATGATCGAACCGACCGAGAGCGAACCCAAAGCGGAACTCGACCGCTTCGTCACCGCCATGCTCGGCATCCGCCGCGAGATTCAGGAAGTGCAGGACGGCCTCCTGACCGCCACCGACAGCCCCCTGCGCCACGCACCCCACACGCAGGACGACCTCATGACCGACACCTGGGACCGCGCGTACAGCCGCGAGACGGCCGCGTACCCCACCCGCACGCAGAAGCAGTGGAAGTACTGGCCCAGCGTGAACCGCGTGGACAACGTGTTCGGGGACCGCAACTTCGTGTGCTCGTGCCCACCCACGCAGGAGTACGCCGACTTCGAATTCGCCGAGTAAACGAAGGGAAGACGAGAGCGCCCAGCCATTTCCACAGGCTGGGCGCTCTCGTCTGGCAGGGACTTATTCTTTGGGGCTGATGGCTTCTACGGCGCTGAAGGTTTCCATGAAGCGGTAGGTGTGGAGGGTGTCGCGGGGGATGAGGTAGGTGTCGCCGACGTGGACGTCGTGGGTGGTGCCGTTCACGTCGATTTCGGCGCGGCCCTGGAGGACGTAGCCGACGATTTCGTAGGGGCTGGCGTGGACGTCTTTGTGCGTGCCGGGCACTTCGCCGCTCCAGAGGCGCAGGGCGACGTTCTCGCCGGTGGCGAGGGTTTTGCCGTTGGCGTTGGGGTTGGTTTTGCTCATGCCTGATGCTGGCGTGTGGGGGTGGGGTGAGCGTGTGCGGAAGCTTCAGGGGCGTTGCGTTCAGGGTGGCGTCAGGTTCATGAGTGTGCGGGTGTGGCGTCAGGTGGGGCGGGTGCGGTGGTGGAGGGTGGCGGCCAGGACGCTGAGGGCAGCGGCGATGGCGTGCACGGCGGCCGTGTGGTGCGTGGCGGCCATGAGGGTGGCGGTGGTGGCGGCGGTGGCGTGCAGGGCGAGGCCGGTGTGGTGGTTGAGGCGTTCGTGGCGCGTGGCGTACATGGGGGTGCGGGGGAGGGGGTCGTGCATGGCGTCGTGCGCTTCGGCGTACCGGATGAGGAGCAGGATGCCGTGCACGAGGATCAGTCCGGCGAGCAGCATGTACCCGGTGCCGAGGGCGCGGCTGGTGGTGTAGTCGGTCGCGCCGAGCCCGCCGTGCAGGAGGGCGGTGGGGATGGTGAGGAGCGCGAGGGTGAGGGTGTGGCGCGTGCTGTAGCTGGGCGGCGCGCCGAGGGGTGGGCCGGACGGGTCGGGCCGGGCGGCGTCGGGCGGCGTCATGGTGTGGCCCGGGGGTGCGGGGCGGCGGGCGGGCTGGACGTGTGCCGTTTCGTGCCTGGGCCGGGGCGCGTCCGTGCGCCTGCTGCCCCCGGCTGGACTGCAGCGGCGGTCGTCGCGGGATTCAACGGGAATCCTTGTCGGGCATGCGTTCAGGGTATACGGTTTTGAGCTGAACTCCTGGAGTTCAGCCGAGCGAAGCGAGCATCAACAGGTACGGTTTGGAGGAGATGGAGGGGATGACGGTGCTGTTTCCGGCATCCCTGGAATCGGATCAAAACCGTATGACGTCCCTGGTGCGGGCGGGACCGTAGTGCGGGGCGCGGTGCGCGTCCGGGCGGGTGGGGGCGGCAGTCCAACATTCCGGCGGGGCGTGCTTTACGCTGGGGGCATGTCACAACCTGCTTCTGTCCCCAATGCTGGCGCGGTGCTGCTGTCGTCCGTCACGAATGGCGTGCTGACCCTCACCATGAACCGTCCGGAGTCCCTGAACAGCGCGAACGACGACCTGCTGCTGTCGCTGCTGGACGCGGTGCGGGGCGCGGCGTCGGACGACGCGGTGCGCGTGGTGGTGCTGACGGGCGCGGGGCGCGGCTTCTGCGCGGGCGCGGACCTGGGCATGATGGCGGGCGCGGCGGCGGGCGGCGAGGCGAGCGCCACGCGTTTCAGCGAGCATCTGGAGCACACGTTCAATCCGCTGGTGCGCGCCATCCGGGCGCTGCCGAAGCCGTTCGTGTCGGCGGTGAACGGCGTGGCGGCCGGGGCGGGCGCGAGCCTGGCGCTGGTGGGTGACGTGCGCCTGTGGTCGTCGTCGGCGAGTGCGGTGCAGGTGTTCTCGAACATCGGCCTGATCCCGGATGCCGGGTCGAGCTGGCTGCTGCCGCGCCTGGTGGGCGGCCCGCGCGCCTTCGAACTGATGGCGTTCGCGGAGCGGGTGGGCGCGGAGGACGCGCTGCGGCTGGGGTTGTGCGAGCACGTGTTCCCGGCGGACGGGTTCGGGGAGGCGGTGCAGGCGTACGCGGAGCGGCTGGCGGCGCGGCCTGCGGCGGCGCTGGCGCTCACGAAGGCGCTGGTGCAGGGCGGCCTGAGCGGCACGCTGGACGAGTCGCTGCTGGCGGAGGCGGCCGCGCAGGACCGTGCGGGCGCCAGCTGGGAGCACCGTGAGGGCGTGACGGCGTTCCTGCAGAAGCGCGCGCCGGACTTCCTGAAGCGCCGCGACGCCTGACCAGTCCGGCCCGCGCGTGCCCTGCCGTGGCGTGGTGGGGCGCTGCGGGCCGCGCGGGGAACGTGCGGGCAGTGCTTGACAAGATGGGGGGCCTCTTATAGTCTATCTGAGCCCTGGGAGCCGAGGTGGCGGAATCGGTAGACGCACTAGTTTCAGGGACTAGCGCCGCGAGGCGTGTGGGTTCAAGTCCCATCTTCGGCACCATCAAACTCCCCGACTCCGGTCGGGGAGTTTCCTATTGGGCACGCGGGTCAGCCCGTGACCTTCCCGGACCAGCTGGAAGGGATGCCTGTGCTGGTTCCGGCATCCGTCTCATCGGATCGGAGCCGGACTGGAGCTCGCCCGGCTGTGGGTCGGCGCGCGCCTGTTCAGGGGCCGGGCGGGGCGGGGGCGTTCAGGACGGCCTGCGCGACCTGCAGGAACGCGGCGACCACGCCGTCCTGCTGCGCGCGCGGCCACGTCGCCACGATGTCCACGGTGGGCGCGTCCACGACGGGCCGGTACACCACGCCCGGCAGGCTCACCTGCGAGAAGAACCGGATGGGCAGGAACACGCCCAGGCCCGCCGCGACGAGCGACAGCAGGGTCGGCACCTCGATCGCCTCCTGCACGATGCGCGGCGTGAACCCGGCCGCGGCGCACCAGCGCATCACCTGGTCGAAGTACGTGGCGCGCACGGCGCGCGGGAAGAACACGAACGGTTCGCCCGCCAGGTCCTGAATGTGCAGGCGGCGCTTCCGGGCGAGCGGGTGCGTGCTGGGCAGCGCCGCGACGAGTTCCTGCCTCCACAGGGCGAGCGTCGCGAAGGACGGGTCGCGGACGGGGAGCAGCATCAGGCCCACGTCGATGTCGCCGCTGCGCAGGGCGGCCTCCTGTTCCTGCGCGGTCAGTTCGCGCAGGTCCACCGCGACGCTCGGGTGCGTCTCCCGGAAGCGGCGCACGATTTCGGGCAGGCCGCCGAACGCGAGGCCGCTCACGAAGCCCACCCCGAGTCGGCCCACCTCGCCGCGCGCGGCCTGGCGGGCGCGTTCGCTGCCCTGCGCGAGCGTGCTGAGGGTCGCGCGGGCCGACTCCAGGAACACCTCCCCGGCGGGCGTGAGCTGCACGCGGCGCGTGGTGCGCTGCACGAGCGCCACGCCAAGTTCCTCCTCCAGGCTGCGGATGCTGCTGCTCAGGGCCTGCTGCACCACGAACACGCGTTCGGCGGCGCGCCCGAAGTGCCCTTCCTCGGCCAGCGCGATGAAGTGCCGCAGGTGCCGCAGTTCAACGGCCACGCGCGGCCTCGCGGGTGGGGTGGGGGGCGTGGGGCCGTCCTGTGTTCGTGTTCCTGAACCGCGTCACGTTGCACGCTCCTTCGTCCGGCCGTCCTGCAGGGCCGCTGCCCGCCGCATTCACCACTCAAGCTGGTCAGTGCCCGCAGTTTACCTTGTTGGATGTGGGGAATCAGGGGTCTAGACTGAACGTCAGCCCGTCCAGTGCCGCACCTTGAGCCACGTCACACACGAACCTGACCCCGGTGACTCAGGATGAATTCCGGCACACGCAGCGACACGGGACACCGGCCCACCGTTCCGGCAACCGTACACCCAACCACGACCCGCCGCGCGTCGGCGTTCAGGGGAGAGCCATGACCACACCAGAGAAGCCCGGCAGCACCGCACCCACCAGCAGCACGGGACCGCACCCCCGCACCCGCCTGCCCATCACGGAACGTCAGAAGCTCAACGAGCTGGAGACGCAGGAGTGGCTCGACTCGCTCGCCTTCGTGCTGAGCGACGCGGGCACCGAACGCGCCGCGCGCCTCCTCGAGGACCTCGACCACTACGCGTACTTCAACGGCGCGCCCATCCAGTTCAAGCAGAACACGCCGTACATCAACACCATCGACCTCGACCACCAGCCCGTGTACCCCGGCGACATCGAACTGGAACTCAAGATCCGCAACGCGATCCGCTGGAACGCCGTCGCGATGGTCATCCGCGCCAACAAGGCGTCGGACGGCATCGGCGGGCACCTCGCCACGTACGCGTCCTCCGCCGAACTGCTCGAAGTGGGCTTCAACCACTTCTTCCGCGGGCACGGCGCGGGTGCCAGCCGCGACCTGATCTTCTTCCAGGGGCACGCCAGCCCCGGCGTGTACGCCCGCAGCTTCCTGGAAGGCCGCATCGACGAGGGCCGCATGAACCGCTTCCGGCGCGAACTCAGCAAGGACGGCGAGGGCCTCTCCAGCTACCCGCACCCCTGGCTGATGCCCGACTACTGGGAATTTCCGACCGTCAGCATGGGCCTCGGGCCGCTCCAGGCGA
This sequence comes from Deinococcus aquiradiocola, assembly GCF_014646915.1. Taxonomy (NCBI): domain Bacteria; kingdom Thermotogati; phylum Deinococcota; class Deinococci; order Deinococcales; family Deinococcaceae; genus Deinococcus; species Deinococcus aquiradiocola. The sequence continues at coordinate 9,150 of NZ_BMOE01000019.1, forward strand.
TCTACCAGGCGCGCTTCATCAAGTACCTCGAGAACCGCGGCCTGAAACCCAAGGGGGACAGCAAGGTCTGGGCGTTCCTGGGTGACGGCGAGATGGACGAACCGCAGAGCATCGGCGCGCTCCGCTTCGCGGCGTACGAGAACCTCGACAACATCGTGTTCGTGCTCAACGCCAACCTGCAGCGCCTCGACGGTCCCGTGCGCGCCAACAGCAAGGTCATTCAGGAGTTCGAGGCGCTGTTCCGCGGTGCGGGCTGGAACGTCATCAAGGTCGTCTGGGACGGCAAGTGGGACGAACTGCTCAGCAAGGACTACAACGGCACCATCGTCAAGCGCTTCGAGCTGCTCGTGGACGGCGAATCGCAGCGCTACGCGGCCTTCGGCGGGAAGGAACTCCGCGAGAAGTTCTTCAACACGCCCGAACTGCAGGCCCTGATCGAAGGGTGGAGCGACGCGGACCTCGAACTGCTGAACCGCGGCGGGCACGACGTGAACAAGGTCTACGCCGCGTACAAGTCGGCCGTGGAGCACCAGGGCAGCCCGACCGTCATCATCGCCCGCACCATCAAAGGCTACGGCCTCGGCGAGAGCGCCCAGGCCCGCAACGTGGCGCACCAGGTCAAGAAGCTCGACTTCGGCGCCCTGAAGGACCTGCGCGACGCGCTGCGCCTGCCGCTCACGGACGAGCAGGTCGAGCACCTCGAGTACTACCACCCCGGCCCCGACACCGAGGAAGTCAAGTACGCGCTGGAGCGCCGCGCGGCCCTCGGCGGCGCCGTGCCCGCCCGCATCGTGGACTACGTGCGCCCCACCGTGCCCGGCGCGGAATTCTACGAGGAGTTCGCGCGCGGCAGCGGCGAGCGCGCCGTCAGCACCACCATGGCGATGGTGCAGGTCCTCAGCAAGCTCCTGCGCGACAAGGAACTCGGGAAGCTCATCGTGCCCATCGTGCCCGACGAGGCCCGCACCTTCGGCATGGACGCCCTCGTGCCACGCATCGGCATCTACAGCCCGCGCGGCCAGACGTACACGCCCGTCGACTCCGGCAGCCTGATGGCCTACAAGGAAGCCAAGGACGGCCAGATGCTCGAAGAGGGCATCACCGAGGACGGCGCCATGGCGAGCTTCATCGCCGCCGGGACCGCGTACGCCAACCACGGCGTGCCCACCATTCCCTTCTACGTGTACTACAGCATGTTCGGCATGCAGCGCATCGGTGACCTCGTGTGGGCCGCCGCTGACCAGCGCACCAAGGGCTTCCTGGTCGGCGCGACCGCCGGGCGCACCACCCTGGCCGGCGAGGGCCTGCAGCACCAGGACGGCAACAGCATGCTCCAGGCGTACGTCGTGCCGAACCTCAAGGTGTACGACCCGGCCTTCGCGTACGAGATCGCCGTGATCGTCGAGGAAGGCATCCGCGAGATGTACACCGAGGATCAGGACGTCTTCTACTACGTCACGGTCGAGAACGAGAACTACGCGCAGCCCGCCATGCCGCACCCGGAAGACCCCGAGAAGCGCGCCGCCGTCGTGGCCGGCATCATGAAGGGCATGTACCGCCTCGTGCACGGCGACGTGACCGCCGCGCCCGCCGTCAAGGGCAAGAAGGCGGCCGCCCCGCTGCGCGCGCAGCTCCTCGCGAGCGGCCCGAGCATGGTGGCCGCGCAGGAAGCGCTGGAACTGCTGAAAGGCTACGGCGTGATCGCGGACCTGTGGAGCGTCACCAGCTACAAGGCCCTGCACCAGGACGCGGTTCTCACGCAGCGGCACAACATGCTGCACCCCACGCAGGCCCCGCAGGAGAGCTTCGTGGCGCACCAGCTGTCGCGGACCAACGCGCCCGGCGTGATCGTGAGCGTCTCCGACTACGTCAAGCTCGGCGCGGACGGCCTGAACGGCCACCTCGACCGCAAGATCTGGACGCTCGGCACGGACGGCTTCGGCCGCAGCGAGGCCCGCGAGGAACTCCGCGACTTCTTCGAGGTGGACGCCAAGCACATCGTGGTCGCCACGCTGTACGCCCTGATGCGTGACGGTCAGCTGGACGGCGAGGTGGTCGCCCGCGCCATCGCGGAGCACGGCATCGACCCGGAACGCCTCGCGCCCGTCTTCCGCTGAATCACCGCGCGGCCACGTCCACAGGGGCGGGCCGCGCGTCCGCAACGCCCGTCCAGTAGGAGGATGAATATGTCGAATCAGGTCACGCTCCCGGAAGTGGGGGACAACGTCGAGCAGGGCACGGTGGTCACGGTGCTGGTGAAGGCCGGTGACACGGTGAGCGAAGGTCAGGCCGTCATCGAGATCGAGACGGACAAGGCCGTGGTGGAAGTTCCGGCGAACGCGTCAGGCGTGGTGGAGAGCGTGCAGGTGAAGGAGGGGGACACCGTGAAGGTCGGCGGCGTGATCCTGACCCTCGCCGGTGGCGCCGCCCCCGCCGCTGCAGCCCCCGAGGCGGAAGCGCCCGCGCCTGCCGCGTCGGCAGCGGCCGCGCAGGCGCAGCAGGCGAGCCAGGAACAGCAGGCCGCACCCGCCCAGGCTGTGGCCCAGGCTGCCCCCGCTGCACAGGCTCCGTCGGCCGCTCAGACGGTCACGCTCCCGGAAGTGGGGGACAACGTCGAGCAGGGCACGGTAGTCACGGTGCTGGTGAAGGCCGGTGACACGGTGAGCGAAGGTCAGGCCGTCATCGAGATCGAGACGGACAAGGCCGTGGTGGAAGTTCCGGCGAACGCGTCGGGCGTGGTGGAGAGCGTGCAGGTGAAGGAAGGAGACACCGTGAAGGTCGGCGGCGTGATCCTGACCCTCGCCGATGGCGCCGCCCCCGCCGCTCCTGCCGCCCCGGCCACCGAGGCGCCCGCTGCCCCGGCCGCCGCTCCCGCCGTGACGGGCGGCGAACAGCCCGCCGGGCAGAACCCGCAGGCACAGGCGCAGGGCACGCAGAACCCGCAGACCTACAACCCCGCCGCGCAGGCCGCGCAGACCTTCGACGGTCGCCCCGTCATCCACGCCGCGCCCAGCGTCCGCCGTCTCGCGCGCGAACTGGGCATCAACCTCGCGGGCGTGCAGGGCAGCGGCCCCGCCGGACGCATCAGCGAAGGGGACGTGCGCGGCCTGCAGGGCGGCACCCAGCCCGTCCCCCAGGCCCCTCAGGCGCAGGCCCCTGCCGCTCAGGCCCCCACCGCTCCCGCCGTGCAGGCCGCCGCTGCCCAGCTCGCCCCGGTTCAGGCCGCGCCCGTCCAGCAGGCCGCGCAGAAACTCCCCGACTTCGAGAAGTGGGGCCGCGTGCGCCGCGAGGACATGAACGGCATCCGCAAGGCCACCGTCCGCAGCATGACCAACGCCTGGAGCAGCGTCCCCATGGTCACGCACTTCGACAAGGCCGACGTGACCCGCATGGAGGAGACCCGCAAGGCCTTCGCGGCCCGCGTCGAGAAGGCGGGCGGCAAGCTCACCATGACCGCCATTCTTCTCAAGGTCGTCGCCAACGTCGTCCGCAGGAACCCCAAGTTCGGCGCGAGCCTCGACCTGGAAAACCAGCAGGTCATCTACAAGGATTACGTCAACCTCGGCGTGGCCGTCGACACCCCCAACGGCCTGCTCGTCCCCGTCCTCAAGGACGCCGACCGCAAGAGCATCACCGAGATCGTCCTCGAACTCAACGAACTGGCCGCCAAGGCCCGCGACCGCAAACTCAAGCCCGACGAGATGTCCGGCGCGACCTTCACCATCAGCAACCTCGGCGGGATCGGCGGTTACGCCTTCACGCCCATCGTGAACCCGCCCGAAGTGGCGATCCTCGGCGTGTCCAGGGGCGGCTTCGAGCCCGTCTGGAACCGCGAGACGTCCACCTTCGAGCCGCGCAACATGCTGCCCCTGAGCCTCAGCTACGATCACCGCCTCATCGACGGTGCGGACGCTGCCCGTTTCGTGCGGCAGATCTGCGAGATGCTCGAAGACCCCTTCCTGATCAGCCTGTAATAAGGCGTCCGGTCAGGTGGTGTCACGGCCTGACCGGGCCGGAGGGCGCAGGGAGAAGGAAAAAGGCAGGGCCGGAAGTTTACGCTTCCGGCCCTGCCTCACTTCCTGTGGAGACGCTTCTCTGGTCTTATACGATTTTGAGCTGAACTTTTAGAGTTCAGCCGAGCGGAGCGAGTATCAACAAGTACGGTTTGGAGGAGATGGAAGGGATGTCGGCGCAGTTCCCGGCTTCCCTGGAATCGGATCAAAACCGTATTACTGGCCCTGCGCGCCCTGCACGAGCGACACGACGCCCTTGGCGTCCGACTGGCACGCGAACGGCACCGGCTGGCTGCCGAGGCCCGCGCGGCTCACGGTCACCTGACTGCTGAGCAGCCAGCCGGGCGTCTGCGGGTTCGCGACGGTGCCCTTGACGAGCGAGATGGGGTCGTACTCGGTGTCGAAGGTGGCGTTCTGCGACTTGCCGACCGTCGTGGCGAACTCGTCGAACTTCGTCTTGCACTCCTCGATGAAGCGCGACTTGCTGATCTTGTTGCGGCTCACGTCGCTGACGTACGGGTTGCGCTGCACGGTGAAGACGCTCATCCAGACGAGCAGGGCCAGGGTCAGCACGATCGCCACCCACAGCAGGACGCGGGAGCCGGAACCGTCGGATTGGGGGCGGGCGGGAGCAGGACTGGACATGCCCTCAGGATAGCGCGGCCCTGCCGCCCGGACCGTCACCCGTCCGGGGACCGTTCATCCGTCCGGGTACTGTTCATCTTTCTGTGTACTGTGGGCCGGGCACACCGTCCCTGCCGCTCCGGCGGCGGCTCAGGCGGGCGTGCCGCGCTCCACGCCGGGCAGGTCCTGCGCGAGCGGGCCGAGCAGGTCGCGGGCCGTCAGGTCGAGCCGGACGGGCGTGACGCTGACGTGCCCGGAGAGGACGGCGCCGTTGTCGGTGTCGTCACCGACGTCCTCGGCGCGGATGGTGCCCGCCACCCAGTAGTACGCCTTGCCTTCCGGGTCCTGGCGGTGCAGCAGGTGGTCCTCGTAGCGGTGGTCGGAGAGGCGCGTCACGCGCGCGCCGCGCGGCTCGCCCGCCGGGAAGTTCACGTTCAGCAGCGTGCGGGGCGGCAGGCCCGTCTGCAGGACGTGCCGCACGAGCTGCGCGGTGTATCGGGCGCCCGCCTCGAAGCTGTACTCGCCGTTCTCGCTGCTGACCTGCGACGTGGCGATGGACGGCACGCCGAACGCGAGGCCCTCGATGGCGGCGGCGACGGTGCCGGAGTGCGTGAGGTCGTGCCCCATGTTCGGGCCGATGTTGATGCCGCTCACCACGATGTCGGGCGTGCCGAGCAGGTGCACGCCCAGCACCACGCAGTCGGCGGGCGTGCCGTCCACACGGTACGCGGGAATGTCGCCGAACCCGGCGGCCGCGGTGTGCCGGAAGCGCAGGGGGCGGCGGATGGTGATGCCGTGCCCCACCGCGGACTGCTCCACGTCGGGCGCGACGACGCGCACGTCGCCCACCTCGGCGAGTGCCACGGCGAGCGCCTTGATGCCGGGTGAGAAGATCCCGTCGTCGTTCGCGATCAGGATGCGGGGGCGGTCGTGCAGGTCGGAATAGGGGAGGGGGTGGTCGCTGGACGGCATGCCGTCACTGTACCGCCTGCCCGGTCCGGCACTTCGGGGCGTGCCCGTGCATGTCGGGCGCGCGATCCGCTAGCCTGAGCGCGTGAGCAACCATCCTCTGCTGACCCAATTCCTGACGGCGCTCCAGGCGGCGGTCGTGCAGGAGCCGCTCTCACCGGCTCCGATGCCGGACGACAGCGGCATCGAGCGGCTCCTGGCGCAGCTCCCGTCCACCATGTACGCCGAGCTGGGCGAGTACCTGAGCGTGCGCCTGCGGGCCGAGGAGCGCGGGCCGTTCGACGTGGTGCTGGCCCTGCCGGAAGGTGTCCGGCTGGCCGAGCAGATCGCGGACCGCCTGCGGCTCCCGCTGGCGCGCGTGCAGGGACAGCCGGGCCACTGGAAGATCGACCCGGTGCTGCTCCGCAACCGCCCGCGCGCCCTGATGGTGAGCCGGGAACTCACGACGGGCCGCGCAGAGATGGAGGCCAGCGTCCTCGCGAACAAGTACGCCTGCGAGGTCAAGACGCTCGCGTGCGTGCTGGAGCGCAGCACCGCGCCCGGACGGCACCGGGTGCTGCTGCTCGGCGTTCAGACGGTCGCGGCCGTGTGCCTCGCGCACGTTCCGGCGTCCCCGGAGACGCGGGCCGGGTGGGTCATCGAGCGTCGTCGCGGGCAGGAACGGCCGGAACGCTGACGGGCGCGGCCCCGTCCGGCGCGCTGCTGCGCTGCCGGGCGTCCCGCTCCTGGGCCTCCCTGTACTGGGCGAGCGCGCGCTCCTCCGCCGGAATGCGGATGAATCTCAGCAGTGCCCCGTTCAGCACGCTGCCGATCAGCGCGGTCCGCCACGCGCCCAGCGCGAGCGGCAGGCTCGCCATCTCCAGCGCCACCACCGCGTAGTTCGGGTGGTTCAGGTACCGGAACGGGCCGCCTGTGACGCGCCCCCGCCCCGGCACGATCAGGATGCGGGTGTTCCACTGCCGTCCCAGCGTGCGGATCACCCAGTACCGCAGCGGTTGCGCCACGAGCAGCAGCGCCAGCCAGCCCCACCGCACCCCGCCGCGCGACCGGCGGCCCTCCAGCAGCGTGCCGAGCAGCCACCCGGAATGCAGCAGGAAGAACAGCGGGTAGTGCTCCCGCCCGTACTCCTGCCCGCCCTCGGCGAGCGACCACGCCTCGTTGCGCCGCGCGACCCGCAACTCCAGCACCCGCTGCACTGCCAGCGCCCCGATCAGGTACGGCGTGACCGTCCGTGCCCGCAGCTTCATGCCGGGAACTCCAGCAGCACGTGCTCCGCGCAGAAGCCGGGCCCCATCGCGCTCAGCAGCCCGCGACCCTTCGCGCCTCGCCGCAGCGTGTACGCCAGCACGAACAGCACCGTCGCGCTGCTCATGTTGCCGTAGTCGCGCAGCACCTTGCGGGAGCACACCAGCCGCCCTTCCGGCAGACCGAGCGCCGCCTCGTACGCCGCGACGACCTTCGCGCCGCCCGGATGCACGATGTACTCGTCGAGGTCCTCCGGCTGCCACCCGCTGCCCTGCAGGGCCTCGTCCACGTCGCCCTTCATCATGCTCGCCACGAGCGTCGGGATGTCCTGACTGAAGCGCACCTTCAGGCCGCCGTCGTCCACGTCCCAGCCCATCACGTCCTCCGACGCGGGAATCAAGGTGCTGTGCGCGCCCCGCACCCGCGCGAGGCACGCCGCGCCCGTGTCCGGCCCCAGCAGCAGGGCCGCCGCCCCGTCCGAGAACAGGGCCGTCCCCACGAAGTTGCTGCTGCTCTGATCGCCCGCCACGAGCGTCAGGCTGCACATCTCCGCCGCGATCAGCAGCACGTTCCGGTACCCGGCCCGCACGAGGTCCGCCGCGCGCGCCAGGCCCTGCGCGCCGCCCGCGCAGCCCAGCCCCCACAGCGGCAGGCGCACCGCCTGACGGTTGATGCCGAGCCGCTCCATGATCACGCTCTCCAGGCTCGGCGTGCTGATGCCCGTGCTGGTCACGAACACCACCGCGTCCACCTCGGCCGCCGGGCAGTCCGCCTGCGCCAGCGCCTCCAGCGTCAGCCGCTGACACAGCTCCAGCGTCGTCTCCACGTAAACGGCGTTCTTCTCCGCGAAGCTGCGCGGCTCCATGTACCACTCCAGCGGCATCGCCAGCGCCCGCCGGTCGATCTGCGCGTTCGAGAACACCTCCATCAGCTTGGGCCGCTGACTCAGGCGCGGGAACAGCGTCGCCGCCGCCGCCTGAATCTCCGACTGCGGCACGAGGTGAGGGGGAATGCCGGTCGCGATGGAACGCAGGACGGGAACGGAAGCGCTGGAGGACATGCCGTCCAGTCTGCCGTGCCGGGCCGGGCATCACCGTGAACCTCACGCCCAAAAAAGTTGGGAAAGACTTGGCCGAACGCCACGTCTTTCCCATGCTTCCGAAGACCGCGTCAGGCGGCCCTCATGTCGGCGTCAGCCGACCCCGGATCAGCCCTTGGCGGCTTCCGCCTTGCCCTGCTCGCTCAGCGCCGTGAAGTCCTCGTCGGACAGCGTGATGGCGGCCGCCGCGACGTTCTCCTCCAGGTGCTTGACCTTGCTGGTGCCGGGGATGGGCAGCATCACGGCGCTGCGCTTGAGGACCCACGCCAGCGCCAGCTGCGACGGCGTCGCTTCGTACTTGTGACTCAGGGTGTCGAGGATGCTGCCGGGCTTCGCGAGGTTCCCGGCGGCCAGCGGGAACCACGGGATGAACCCGATGCCCTGCGCGTCGCAGTACTCCAGCACGTCCTCCGACTGACGCGTCACGAGGTTGTACAGGTTCTGCACGGTCGCGACCGTGAACACCTCCTGCGCCGCCCTGATGTCCTCCACGCTCACCTCGGACAGCCCCAGGTGACGGATCAGGCCCTCGTCCTGCATCTGCTTCATCACGCCGAACTGCTCGTCGCGCGGGACCTTGCTGTCAATGCGGTGCAGCTGCCACAGTGGGATCTGGTCGAGCTTCAGGCGGCGCAGGCTCATCAGCACGCACTGCCGCAGGTACTCGGGGCGACCCACGGGCGGCCACACGTCCGGACCGTGCCGCGTCAGGCCGCCCTTGGTGGCGATGACCGAGCTGGCGTACGGCGCGAGCGCCTCCGCGATCAGGTCCTCCGACACGAACGGCCCGTAGCTGTCGGCCGTGTCGATGAAGTCCACGTCCAGTTCCGGCAGGCGCTTCAGCACGCGGATCGCCTCGTCCCGGTCGTCCGGCTCGCCCCAGATGCCCTTGCCGGTGATGCGCATGGCCCCGAAGCCCAGGCGGTTCACCTGCAGGTCCCCGCCGATCTTGAAGGTGCCGCTCTGCGCGGCCGTGATGCTGTTCTGCGTCATGGTTTCCCCCTGCGCCTCCCGCCCGGCCCGCGCGGAACGTGACGTGCCGTCACCCCTCACGCGCCCGGCCCCGGAAGGCGGCCGACACCCGGCGGCACGATGACCCCCGGCAATCGCTGACGTTGTACCGCCCGCCCACCCGCCCGACTGTGGTCAGGCGCCGAATGAAGGGAATCTCAAGCCGCGGCGCGGCACGGTGTGGGCAGGCCGCGCCGCGTATGCTGCGGGCGTGCCCTGGCAGATCTACGCGACCGCCCAGACCGGAACCGTGCAGACGGGAACCGCGCACGCCACCCTGTACCTCGTGCCGGGCGGCGGCGTGAACCTGCGCGCGCAGCGCGGCGAGGAACTCCTGCTCGACGCGCAGCACGCCACGCTGCAGGACGCCCTGATCGGCGCGGCCCTGTCCGGCCTGCCGCAACCCCTGTACGACGCGCTGCTCGACGCCGTCGCCCGCCGGGCCGCGCAGGACGACGCGGGCGACTGGACGCCCGACTGGCCCACCGAGGACTGATCCGGTTTTGAGCTGAACTTTTGGAGTTCAGCCGAGCGACAAGGGCACCAACAAGTACGGTTTGGAGGAGGTGGAAGCGGGCAGGCGTCCTCTCCTGCGGAGCTGTCCCAGTCATGGGCGCTGTTCTGCCCAAGAAGCGGGCAGGCGTCCTGCAGGGCGTATCGTCGTGAACGGACGCGGCTGGCCACGCCACTCCTCCCGTTCTGCCCAAAAAGGGATGCCTTTGCTGTTTCCGGCATCCCTGGAATCGGATCAACACCGGATGACCAGACTGCAACGGGCAGGACCCCGCTCCCCGGCCCCGCTGCCGTCAGGGGGTGGGTTCGCCCTCCGCGACGGCCAGCAGGAACGCGTACTCCTCGGCCACCTCGCGCAGCGCGTCGAAGCGTCCGCTGCTCCCGCCGTGCCCGGCCCCCATGTGCGTCCTGAGGACCACCGTGCCGCTTCCGTCCTGCATCACGTCCCGCAGGCGCGCCGCGTACTTCGCGGGTTCCCAGTACGCGACGCGCGGGTCGTTCAGGCCGCCCGACACGAACACGTTCGGGTACGTCCCGCCGCGCAGGTTGTCGTAGGGGCTGTACGCGGCCATCACGTCGTACCACTCGCGCCGCTCCGGGTTGCCCCACTCGTCGTACTCGCCGGTCGTGAGGGGCAGCGAGGCGTCCAGCATGGTGCTCAGCACGTCCACGAACGGCACGCCCACGAACGCCGTCCGGAACAGGTCCGGCCGGAGGTTCAGCACGGCGCCCATCAGCAGGCCGCCCGCGCTGCGCCCCATGGCGGCCAGGTGCCCGGCCCGCGCGACGCCCGCCCGGATCAGGCCCTCGCCCGCCGCGACGAAGTCCGTGAAGGTGTTCATCTTGTGCGTGAGGCGTCCGGCGTCGTACCAGCGGCGGCCGAGTTCGCTGCCGCCCCGGATGTGCGCTGTCGCCCACACCCAGCCGCGGTCCAGCAGCGGCAGGCGCGACGCGCTGAACGCCGGATCGATGGAGATGCCGTAACTGCCGTACCCGTACAGCAGGGTCGGGGCGGGCAGCGGCGTGTCCCGGCGACGCACGACGCTCACCGGGACGCGCTCCCCGTCCTGCGCCTCGACCCACACGCGCTCCGCGACGTACTGCGAGGCGTCGTACCCGGGCACGGGCGTCGTCTTGAGGAGCGTCAGGTCCAGCGTGTCCAGGTCGAGGTCCAGGTGCTCCACGGGCCGCGTGAGGCTCGTGAAGCGCAGCCGCGCCTGCCGTGCCCCGAACACGCGGTTGCCGCCCAGCATGACCGTGTGGCTCTCCTCCGCGAACGGCACGCGCCGCGCCGCCCCGTACCCTTCGTCCCCGCCTTCCGCGTCCGGTGTGCGCGGCAGCACCCACACCTGCGTGAAGCCCTCCTCGCGCCCCAGCAGCACCAGATGGCCCGCGAAGGGCCGCAGGTCCGTCAGGTGCCGCCCCTCGCCGTATGGCAGCACGTCCCGCGCGTCCCCCCACGAGAGCCCCGCACGCTTCGGGAGGCGCACCAGCCCGAACTCCCGGCGGCCCCCCGCGTTCGTCAGGGCCAGCCAGTGATCCCCGCCGTCCTCCAGCACGTACTCCACGCCCGCCTCACGCGGCACCACCACCTGCGGCACGGCCGACACGTCCCGCGCGTCCAGCCAGAACCACTCCGTACTGAGGCTCGCCGCGCAGCCGATCAGGACGGACTCGCCGTTCGCCGCGCCGCTCAACGTCACCCGGAAGGTCGGGTCCGGCTCGTGCAGCAGCAGCGCGTCCCCCGCCATGCCCGCCCCCACCTCGTGCCGCCACACCCGGTCCGGGCGCTGCGTGTCGTCCTCCGTCCCGTAGAACAGGTGCCGCCCGTCCGCTCCCCAGGCGAGCGTCCAGCCAGACACGCCCGGCAGCGGCACCTCCGCCAGCTGCCCGGAGTGCGTGTCCAGCACGCGCAGCTCGAACACCTCCTGCCCCGTCGTGTCCAGCAGGTACGCCCAGTACCGCCCGTCCGGACTGGGCCGCGTGCCCGACACCCACACGTTCGCGTGCCCCTCCCGCACCCGCAGCGCGTTCAGGTCCAGCAGCACCTCCTCCGGCCCGCCCGCCGCCGGGCGACGCAGGTACACCGGGTACTCCTGCCCCTCCTCGGTCCGCGTGCCGTACAGCCACGCGCCCTCCTGCACGGGCGGCACCTCGTCCCGCTCCTGAATGTGCGACCGCAGCTCCCGCGTCAGCTCGTCCACCAGCGCCGCGTGCGGGGCCAGCACCGCGTCCAGGTACGCGTTCTCGGCCTGCAGGTACGACAGCACCCGCTCACTGCTCCGCCCGTCGGTCTTCAGCCAGTGGTACGCGTCCGGTCGTTCCAGGCCGTGTTCACGGTGCACGGTCGCCTCCCGCGGCGCGCGCGGCGGAATCATACGCATTCCGTCCAATTCCCGTACAGTCGGGAAAGCGCCGCCTGCACGTCCATTTCCCGGAACACGTCCCCGTTCCTTCTCCCGTCGGTCGGATGAAACCCGCAAACACCGCGGGAGTTCATCGGAATGCGGATCAGTTCGCTCATGCCTCAGCGTACCGGACGCGGCCCTCCCCCGCATCCACCTGTGCAGGGCCGCCCCCGCCCGTTCCGGATCAGTCCGTTTCGGGGTGCGTGCAGTCCTCCCGGAACACGTACTGACTCGGGCGCTTGCGGTGACGGCTGCTCCAGTCGATGCTCGGCCGGCGCTCCTCCGGCGGCACGTACCCCAGGCGGTACACCGCCATCAACTCCAGTTCCGGCGGCACGCGCAGCAGCTCCCCCAGTTCCCGCCAGCGGTCCGGCAACTCCATCGGCGTGCTCACGAACTGAATACCCATCCCCAGGCTCGCCACGGTGTTCCACACGTTCCCGACAGACGCGCCCAGCCCGAACACGCTGTAGAAGCCGCTCAGCTCGCCCGGCCGGTACTCCGCGCGGTCCAGCAGCGCCGCCATCAGCAGCGGACTGCCCGCCACCAGCTTGCGGTTGTCCTCGCCCAGCTTGGCGGGCACGCCCAGCTGCCGCATGAGCTTCAGGCCCGCGTCGCTGAACACCTGCCGCGTGAACGGCCGCAGCGGCCCCGGCAGGTGGTCGATGAAGATCCCGTCGCGCCGCTCCTCCATCTCCGCGTGCGAGAACCGGAAGTACCGCCGGTACCGTTCGAAGAACACGCCCTGCTCGATCAGGGCCGTCATGCTGCGCCCAGAGATGTCCGCCACCGCCTCGATGGTGCGGCGGTCCTCCACCAGCACGTACCGCCACGGCTGCGAGTTGAAGTGACTCGGCGCGGCCGCCGCCACCGACATCAGGACGCGCTGATGCTCGCGGCTGACCGGGCGCGGCAGGAACGCCCCGTTGGTGGTGCGGCGGGACAGGAGGGCGGCAGTGAGTTCCATACCGTCAGGGTAGATCACGCGCGTACGCCCTCACCACACCCAGCACGCCACGCCCGCCCACGCCGCCGCGACCAGCACGGCCAGCCGCCAGTGCCCGGGACGGCCGGGCCGTGTCCGGCTCATGCCGAGCAGCAGCGCCAGCAGCGTCACGAAGGGCCACCACGCCCGCCCCGCCCCGCCCGCCAGCGCCGCGCACGCCAGCGTCCCCAGGCAGGTCAGCAGGTACAGCGCGTGGTGCGGCCAGCGCCCCACGCCCGCCCACCACCGCCGCTGCAGGCTGAACCCCAGCGTCATCAGCAGCGCCAGCACCACCAGCGTCCCCGACACCGCCGCATGAAAGACCGTCACGTCAAGATGATACGGGCCCGTCCCGGAAGGGCGCGGACGGCCTGGGGCATGCTCTACACTGACCGTCATGCGTCCCGCTTACCTGACGGCTGCCCGCGCCCTGCAACTGGGGCGCGAGGCGGCGCTGCTGGGAGATCACCGGCAGGCCGAACTGGAGTACCAGGACGCCCTGGACCTGCTGCGGACCCTGCCGCCCGAACGCACCCGCGACACGCTGCTCGCGCACGCGCACCTCGCGGCGTACCAGACGCTGTCCCTGGCGGGCCGTCCGGACGCGCAGCAGCACCTGCACCTGGGCATCAGTTACGCGCGCAGCACCCGCGACCCGCTGGCGCGCGCCATCGCGGAGGAGTGCCTGAGCGGACTCGACATCGTGATGTGATACGGTTTTGAGCTGAACTTGTAGAGTTCAGCCGAGCGACAAGGGCACCAACAGGTACGGTGTTGAGGAGATGGAAGCGGGCAAGCGTCCTCTCCTGCGGAGCTGTCCCAGTCATGGGCGCTGTGTTGCCCAAGAAGCGGGCAGGCGTCCTGTAGGGCGTCCGTTCTGCCCAAGAAGGGATGTCGGTGCTGTTCCCGGCATCCCTGGAATCGGATCAACACCGTATGACCCGGCACGGATAGGGAAGCGTGCGCCGTCCCGCCGGGTGGGGGAGGGCGCACGCCTGTGCCGGGGATCAGTGCTGGCGGGCGGCGAGCCGATGGACGGTGTCCCGCGTGGCGGTGTACAGCTGCAGGTAGTCGCGGTACAGCTCGTCGTACAGCGGGCGGTGCTGTGCGTCCGGGGTGACGGTCCGGCCGGACTTCACCCAGTCCTGCAGGTCTGCGGGCGTCAGGAGGCCCGCCACGCGTCCGGCGAGGAAGGCGTTGCCGTAGCTCGCGCCGATGGTGGTGGCGGGCACCTGTTGCGGCACGCCGCTGATGTCCGTCACGATCTGCAGCCACGTGTCGCTCTGCGCGCCGCCGCCGACCGCGACGACGCGCCGCACGTCCGCGCCGAGCTGCGCGAAGGTGTCCAGCACGTGCCGCACGCCGAACCCCACCCCTTCGAGCGCGGCGCGGAACAGGTCGGGCCGCGTGTGCGACAGCGTGAGGCCCGCGATCACGCCGCGCGCCTGCGGGTCGTAGATGGGGGTGCGTTCACCGCTCAGGTACGGCAGCATCAGCAGGCCGCGCGCGCCGGGCGGCACGTCTCTGGCCTGCGTGAACAGCGTGTCGTACGTCTGTCCGTCCGTGAGCGTGTCGCGGAACCACTGCGTGAGGCTGCCGGTGGTGCTCATGCCGCCCGCGAGGTTCACCTGCCCGGCGAACGCGCCGCCCACCGTCCAGAGCGTCCGGGCGGGCGTGGGCGCGTCCTGCACGAGGATGAAGAAGGTGGTGCTGCCGTACATGATCATCAGGTCGCCGGGCCGGGCGACGTTCACGCTGACGGCCTCGCTGAGCGCGTCGACGGCGCCCGCACCGACGGGCGTGCCGGGCTTCAGGCCGGTCAGGGCGGCCGCTTCCGGCGTGACGTGCCCGGCCCGTTCGTCACTCCACGCGGTGCGGGGCAGCAGCCGGACGGGGCCGACGTGCGCCTCGTAGCGCGCGTCCCAGTCGCCGGTGGCGGGATCGTACAGCGGCATGTAGTGGCTCGCCTCGTGGCGGTTCATGACGTGCTGTCCCGTCAGGCGGTACACGAGGTAACTGCTGGCGGTGGTGAGGGTGCGGGTGCGTGCCCACACGTCCGGTTCCTGCTCGCGCAGCCAGCGGATTTTCGGGCCGACCGCCTGACTGCTGAGCGTCATGCCGCTGAACGCGAGCAGGTCCTCGGGCGGAATCTCGCGTTCCAGGGCCGTGATCTGCCGGGTGGCGCGCGTATCCAGGCCGTACAGGATGCCGGGCCGCAGGGGGCGGCCATCCGCGTCCAGCGGCAGCAGGCACGGGCCGATGGCGCTCACGGCGACGCCCGCCACGCGTTCGGCCGCGCCCTGCAGCAGTTCCCTGCAGAGCGTCACCACGTCCGCCCACCACACCGTGTCCGCGTCCTGCTCGTACTGGCCGGGGTGCGGGTTGCTGACGCCGTGCGGGACGACGTGCGTGCGGACCACCTCGCCCGTCAGGGTGGTCAGGACGCCCTTGCTGCTGGCCGTGCCGACGTCCAGGCCGAGCAGCAGGGCGTCACCCGACATCGATCATGACCTTCATGCTGCTGCGCTTGCCGCTGTCCGCGAAGTCCAGCGCGGCCTGCGCGTCCGCGAAGGCGTACCGGTGCGTGACGAGCGCGTCGAGGTCCACCGCGCCCGACGCGACGAGCGCGATGGCGGCCGGGTAGCAGTTCGCGTAGCGGAACAGGCCCCGGATGTCCGTCTCGCGGCTCGCGGCGCTCACGAGGTCCACGCTCACCTCCGGGACGGGCGGCAGGCCCACCAGGACCGTCACGCCACCCGGATGGGGCGCTTCCAGGCTCATGCGGCAGGTGGGAACGCTGCCCGCCGTCTCGAAGGCCACGTCCACGCCCGCGTGTGAGAGCGGCAGGCCCGTCAGGGCGGCCGTGATTCGCCGCAGTTCCTGCACGGCGTCCACCCTGCCCGCGTTCAGGGTGTGCGTGGCGCCCACGCGGCGCGCCACGTCCAGCCGGAAGTCCTCCAGGTCGATGGCGACGATGGTGGTGGCGCCCGCCGCGCGCGCCGCCTGGATGGTGGTGCATCCGATCGGCCCGGCGCCGATCACGGCGACCGTGTCGCCCGGCTTCACCTCGCCGCGCCGCACGGCCCACACGCCCACCGCGAGCGGTTCGAGCAGCGCGGCCGCGTCGTCCGACACGCTGCCTGGTACCGGGAACACGTAGTCTTCGGGCCACACCACGTACTCGCTGAGCGCGCCGTCCACCGGCGGCGTCGCCATGAAGTGCATGTCCGGGCAGAGGTTGTACTGCCCGGAACGGCAGTACAGGCAGCGGCGGCACGGCACGCCCGGCTCCAGCGCCACGCGGTCGCCGGGGGCCACGCGCGTCACGCCCGCCCCGACGGCGTCCACCACGCCGCTCACCTCGTGCCCCAGCACGAGCGGGGCCTCCACCACGAACTTCCCGATCCGGCCGTGCGTGTAGTAGTGCACGTCGCTGCCGCACACGCCCACCCGCCGCACCCGCACCCGCACCTCCAGCGGGCCGGGGTCCGGCACGGCACGCTCCTCCCAGTGCATCTCGCGCACGCGGTCCAGTACGGCCGTGCGGCTGCTCACCATGCCGTGTACCCGCCGTCCACCACCAGCGTGTGGCCCGTCACGAAACTCGCGGCGCGCGACGCGAGGTACACCACGGCGGGCGCGATCTCCGCCGGTTCCGCCAGGCGACCCATCGGGGTTTCCTTCAGCCACGTCTCGCGCCACTCGGGCGTCTCCAGGCCGCGCTTGGTGAGGGGCGTGGCCGTGTAGCCGGGCGCGACGGCGTTCACGCGCACGCCCCGCCCCGCCCACTCGCCCGCGAGGCTGCGCGTCAGGTGGATCACGGCGGCCTTGCTGGCGTTGTACGCCGCCTGCGGCTGCGGGTGGTTGCTGATCAGGCCGCTCATGCTGGCCGTGCTGACGATGCTGCCCGTCCCGGCGTCCAGCATCTTCCGACCGAACTCGCGGCAGCACCAGAACACCCCGTCGAGGTTCACGCCCGTCACGGCGCGCCAGTCCTCGTCGGGCGTGTCCTCGGCGGGCGTGTTGCGCACGATCCCGGCATTGTTCACGAGGATGCTGACGCCGTCCAGGCGCGCGGCCAGGTCACGGACCGCGCCGGGGTCCGTGACGTTCAGCCGCTCGAACCGCCCGCCGAGCGCGCTGGCCGCCGTCTCGCCCACCTCGGGGTTCATGTCCGCGATGACGACGTTCGCGCCCGCCTCGCGCAGCCCGCGCGCGATCTCGTACCCGATGCCCTGCGCGGCGCCCGTCACGAGGGCCGTCTGTCCGTCCAGCCGGAACAGGTCAAGAATGGTCATGCTTGCGTCTCCTTCGGGAGGGCCGCCGGACGGCGCGTCCGGCCCCTCCGGGGTGAATGCGGATGGGGGCGTGCAGCGGGCCGTGCCTGCCTCACAGACCCGGCACGATCAGGACCTTCTGCGCGCCCTGGAAGCCGGGGTTGGCTTTCATGTCGAGCGCGTCCGGCACGCCCGAGAGCGGCAGGCGGTGCGTGATGAGCGGCTCGACGCGCACGCGGCCCGCGCGCAGCCAGTCGAGGGCGAGCGGCACGGTCGCGTTCAGCGCGAAGGACCCGAGGACCGTCAGGTCCCGCTGGAACAGGTCGTAGGGGCGCAGCTGCACGTGCGCGTCCTCCGGAGCCACGCCGAACACCAGCACCTGCCCGCCCACGGCCGTCAGGGCGGGCAGGCCCTGAACCACGGCGGGCACGCCGGTCGCTTCGGCCGTCACGTCGAAGCCGTGGGGGTTCGCGTCCAGCAGTTCGCTGCGCAGGTCCGCGTGCGGCGTGAAGGTGCGGGACGCGCCGAGTTCCCGCGCGAGCCGCAGGCGGTCCTCGACCGGGTCCACCACCGTGACGCCCGCGCAGCCGCTCGCGAGGAGGCCCTGCATGAGCAGCAGCCCGATCGCGCCCGCCCCGAACACCACGGCGCTCGCGCCGATCTCGGGCCGCAGGCGCCGCATGCCCCACGCGACGCAGCCGAGCGGTTCCGCGAACGCCGCCTGGTCCGGCGTGAGCCCGGAGGCCGGGTACACGCTCACGGCAGGCGCCACCACGTACTCCGCGAAGCCGCCCGGCAGGTTCACGCCGAGCGCCGTGTGGTGCTCGCAGTGCTGGAACTGCCCGCGCTGGCAGTAGTGGCACTGCCCGCACCACAGGTTCGGGTCGAGCGCCACGAGGTCCCCCTCGCGCAGGTTCAGCACGCCGGGACCGACCTCGTCCACGAAGCCGCTGATCTCGTGCCCGGCCGTCAGCGGGAACCGCGCGCCGAAATGCCCGTCCAGCAGGTGCAGGTCCGTGCCGCACACGCCCGTCGCGTGCACCCGGATGCGCACCTCGCCCGGCCCGGCGTGCGGTTCCGGCAGCTCCCGCAATTCCACCTGCCGGGGCGCGGTGATGACGGCGGCCCGCATGGTGCGCGCCGGGGCCGTCATTTGACTGCCCCGAAGCTCAGGCCGCGCACCAGCTGACGCTGCGCCACCCACCCGAACAGCATGACCGGGAAGACCGTCAGCACGGCCGCCGCGCTCATCTGCGCCCAGAACAGCCCCTCGGAGGTCTTGAATGACCCGATGAACACGCTGAGCGGCGCGGCGTTCGCGGACGTGAGGTTCAGCGCGAAGAACACCTCGTTCCACGCGAAGATGATCGCCAGGAGCGCCGTGGCACTGATGCCCGGCAGGCTGAGCGGCAACGCGATCCCGAAGAACTCCTGCGCGACCGTCGCGCCGTCCACCTTCGCGGCCTCGTAGATCGCGAAGGGAATCTCGGTCATGTAGCTGTGCATCATCCACACCACCAGCGGCAGGTTCATGGTGGTGTACATGATCACCAGGCCCGGCAGGGTGTCGAGCAGGTGCAGGTTCCGGAAGATCAGGAACAGCGGCACGATCACGCCCACCGCAGGCATGAACTTCGTGCTGAGCATCCACGTCAGCACGCTCCGCGACCGCCGTGTGGGGTACACGGCCAGCGCGAACGCGGCAGGCAGGCCCAGCACGAACGCGAGCAGCGTGCTGCCGAGCGCCGCGACCAGCGAGTGCGCCAGCGCCGGGAAGTACGTGACGAGCGCCGTCCGGAAGTTGTCCAGGATGGGCGTGAACGTGAACACCGGCGGCGTCGCGAAGGCCTGCGCCTCCGTCTTGAAGGCCGCGAGCAGCATCCACAGGATCGGGAAGAAGAACACGAACGCGAGCAGGTACGTCAGGACGGTCAGCAGACCGCCCTGCAGCCTGCGGCCCGCGCGGCCCGGCGTGCCGGACGAGGAGGTGGGGGAGGGGAGAGCCGTCATGCGTGACCTCCGGTGCTGACGTTGCGGCTGATGAGGCGCAGCATGAAGACCGCGAGGACGTTCGTGAGCACCACCGCGATCACGCCCGCCGCGCTCGCCACGCCGATGTTGTACTCCGCGAACGCCTTCTGGTAGATGAAGTACGGCAGGTTCGTGGTGGCCACGCCCGGCCCGCCGGACGTGCTGGCGTAGATCTCGCCGTACACCTGCAGCACACTGATGGTTTCGAGCAGCACGACCACTTCCAGTGCCTGCGTCCAGTGCGGCAGCACGATGTGCCGGAACTCCTGCCAGGGGTTCGCGCCGTCCAGCCGCGCCGCCTCGATCTGGTCGTCCGGCAGGCTCTGCAGGCCCGTCAGCAGGATCAGCATCGCGAAGGGCGTCCACTCCCAGCTGACCATCGCGATGATGCTCCCCATCGGGTGCTGCGCCAGCCAGTCGACCGGCACGCCGCCCAGCTGCGTGACGAGCCAGCTGAGGAACCCGAACACCGGGTTGAGCAGCATGTTCTTCCACACGACGGCCGTCACGACCGGCATCACCAGGAAGGAACTGATGAGCACCGTCCGCACGAGTGCCCGCCCGAAGAACGGCCGGTTGAGCAGCATGGCGAGCGCGCCGCCCAGCACCAGCGTGATGACGAGCGTGCCGAGCGTCAGCGTCAGGGTGTTCAGGATCACCCGGAAGTTCTGCGGGTCGCTGAGCAGCCCGACGTAGTTGTCGAGGCCCACGAAGGGATGGTCGCCCGGAATGGTGAGGTTGTAGTTCAGGAAGCTGTAGTACACGGTCACGAAGAACGGCACCTGCGTCGTCAGGATCAGGTACAGCAGGGCGGGCCAGATCAGGGCCGCCGGCGTGACCCGGAATCCGCCCTGGCGGGGCGGACTGCTGGCAGTCATCGTCTGGGCTTGAGCGGTCATGGAGTCTCCTTCGGTGGGGCCGGGGGAACTGGCCGGGCGGGAACGGAACGCCGTCAGCTGCCGGCCGTGAGCGGACGCTCAGAGCGGGTGAGCTGACGGCGGGCGAACGCGGACGGACGGGGGGGAGTGCGGACGGACCTTCAGTTCAGCGGGACGTGCGGGCGCGGCAGGGCCTGCCCGGACGCCCGCACGCCTGGGTCACTTCTGGTACTTGCCGTCCTTGGCGACCTTCTGCGCGGCGGCCTGCGCCTGCGTGAGCGCCTGATCGACGGTCGTCTGTCCGCTCAGCGCGCCCGCCAGGTACTGCCCGACCTGCGTGCCGAGCGCCTGGAATTCGGGAATGGCGACGTACTGGATGCCGGTGTACGGCACGGGGTCCTTGGTGGCCTTGGTGACGTCGGCCTTGTTGATGCTGCTCAGCACCAGGCTGCTGAAGGCGCCGGCGGCCTTCTTGTAGCTGGGGTTGCTGTACGTGCTGGTGCGGGTGCCGGGGGGCACGCTGGCCCACGTGCCCTTGGTCTTGGCGACCAGGGCGATGTACTCCTGGCTGGTCGCCCACGTGATGAACTTGAAGGCGGCGTCCTCCTGCTTGGTGCTCTTGGGAATGGCGAGGTTCCAGCTCCAGTACCAGTTGCTGCCGCGCGGCGTGCCGGGACCGACCGGGGCGTTCGCGAAGCCGACGCTGTTCACGATCTTGCTGCTGGCGGGGTCGCTGAGCAGGCCTGCGGCGACGGTGGCGTCCACCCACATGCCGCACTTGCCCTGGCTCATGAGCGTCAGGTTCTCGGTGAAGCCGTTGCTGGTCGCGCCGGGGGGGCCGTACTTCTTGAGGGTGTCGACGTAGAAGTTCATGGCGGACTTCCAGGCGGGGCTGTTCAGCTGCGCCTGCCAGGACGGGTCGTACCAGCGGCCGCCGAAGGTGTTGACCATGGTGCTGAAGAGCGCCATGTTCTCACCCCAGCCGGGCAGGCCGCGCAGGCAGATGCCGTACACACCGCCGGACGGGTCGTGGATCTTGGCGGCGAAGCCCTGAATCTGCGTCCAGGTGGGGTTGGCGGGCATGGTGAGGCCCGCCTTCTTGAAGAGGTCCTTGTTGTAGTACGTCATGCTGCTCTCGGCATAGAACGGCACGGCGTACAGGTTCCCGCCGACCGTCAGGGCGTTGCGGACGCCGGGCAGGATGTCGTTCACCTTGTAGCTGCTGGCGATGGCGGCGTTCTTGGAGAACATCGGGGTGAGGGGGTCGAGCCAGCCGTTCTTGGCCCAGATCGGCACTTCGTACGCGCCGACGGTCGCCACGTCGAAGCTGCCCGCGCCGCTCGCGACGTCCAGCGTGACCTTCTGCCGCAGTTCGTTTTCGGGCAGCGTCACCCATTTGACGGTGATGTCCGGGTACTTCTTGTTGAACTCCGGGGTGAGTTTCTGCATGGTGACCATGTCGGGGTTGTTGACGGTCGCGATGGTGATGGTGGCCGCCTGGGCGTTGCCGAGTTGGGCGACCTGGGCGAGACCGAGGGCGGCGGTGAGCAGGGCGAATCGTTTCATGGGTCCTCCTGGGACGAAGGGGCCGCGTGGCGGCGCGAATCGGCGGGTCGGGGGGCGGCGGCACGGGAACGCGCACCCTGCTGACAGCGCAGCAGGTGAGCAGCACAGCACTGTTGGTGCTCTGCATTAGGTAATGGACACGTGTCCATTAGTGAACCACACCAGCCCTCCCGTGTCTAGTCCCTCCCACAGCTTCCGATTGAATCCCGCGGTGTGTGCGGGTTCAATCCGAGTGGAACGAGAAGGAACCCCACGCGTTCCGGGAGATGGACGGACAGGCGGTGCAGTCCCGACGGTCCGGGAATTGAACGGAAGGTGTATCACACGCCAGGCAGGGCAGACCCCACCCCCGGAACCCCACCCCGCAGCGCGCTACACTGCCACCCGTGACGAGCATCACCGATGTGGCCCGACTGGCAGGCGTCTCCGCCACCACCGCCAAACGCGCCCTCAAGGAACCGGACAAACTCCACCCGGACACGCTCCGCCGCGTCCAGGACGCCATCCAGTCCCTGCACTACGAACCCGACCTGCGCGCCGGCGCCCTCCGCGGCGGCCAGAGCCGCACCGTCGGCCTCGTCATCGGCTCGATCCTCGAACCCTTCTTCGCGCAGCTCGCCCGTACCCTCGCAAGGGAACTCCGCCGCGGCGGCTACAACCTCCTCATCAGCGAGAACGAGTACCAGTCCGAAACCGAACTCGAAGAACTCAGACTCCTGTACGGCCAGCGCATCGAAGCGCTCATCCTCAGGCCCGGCTACGGCGACCACAGCCGCGAGTACCTCGAACGCCTCCACTCGCGCGGCGTCACCATCCTCCAGATCGACTACGCCCCGCCCGGCAGTCCCTACAGCAGCGTCCAGCTCGACAACGCCGCCGCCACCCGCGAGGGCGTCCGCTACCTCGCCGGACTCGGCCATACCCGCATCGCCATCACCGGCCAGTACGACCCCCTCCTGCACCCCGAACAGCGCTCCCAGACCTTCCCGCACGCCATGCAGGAAGCGGGCCTCACCGTCCGCCCCGAGTACCAGCGCGTCATGTTCCTCACCGAGGACAACGCCTACCGTTACACCCTCGACGTCATGCGCCTCCCCGAACCGCCCACCGCGCTCTTCGCCCTCAC
Organism: Deinococcus aquiradiocola; assembly: GCF_014646915.1. Lineage (NCBI taxonomy): Bacteria > Thermotogati > Deinococcota > Deinococci > Deinococcales > Deinococcaceae > Deinococcus > Deinococcus aquiradiocola. Next base: position 31,895 of record NZ_BMOE01000019.1, read on the forward strand.
CGGCTCCAGCGCCGCCGGCGTGTACCGCGCCCTGCGCGAACTCGGGCTGCGCGTCCCGCACGACGTGTCGCTCCTCAGCTTCGACAACTACTCCTGGACGGGCCTCGTGGACCCGCCCATCGACGTGCTCGAACAGCCGGTCGAGGACATGGCCCGCGCCGCTGCCCGCACCGTCCTCGACGCGCTCGCCGGACACGCCACCCAGCCCGTCCGGCAGCTGTTCCCCGCCCGCCTCGTCGTGCGCGGCAGCTGCGCCCCACCCCGCGACCGCACCCGCCCCACCCCCTGAACCAGACTTCGGCCAGAGGATCCTGCCAGACCGCCCGCACGGCCCCCGGATCAGCGCTGCAGCCGCAGCACCGCCAGCGTCCCCCCGCCCGGCGCGCCCAGCAGCTCCAGCTGCGCCCCGTGCGCGTCCGCCAGCCGCCGCGCGACCGTCAACCCCAGACCCTCACCCGGACGACCCTGCCCACGCCCCCGCTCACGCGGACGGAACAGCCGCTCCACCTCCCCCGGATCGATCCCCTCCCCCTCGTCCTGCACCTGCACCTCCACCCACCCGTCACCCGGCACGCACCGCAACGTGACCGGCCCGGACGAGTACCGCAGCGCGTTCTCGTGCAGGTTCTCGATCACCTGCCGCAACCGGCGCGGGTCCGCGCTCACCTGCACCTCCTCCGCCGGCACCTCCACGTGCGTCCTCGGCCCCGCGAACGACAACAGCAGCGCCCCCACGCACACCGCCTCCCACTCCAGCTCCACCTTCGAGTACATCGCGTCCAGCCGCTGCAGGTCCGCCCGACTCGCCACCTGCAGCGCGTTCTCCTCCACCACCCGCAGCAACCTCAGGCGCTCCTCCGCCGACGCCTCCGGCAGCAGATCCGCCGCGATCAGCAGCGCCTGCAACGGCCGCCGCAACTCGTGCGACGCGAGCGACAGCAGCTCCTGCTGCCCGTCGAACGCCGACTTCTGCTGCCGCCACAACCGCAACGCCCGCAAAATCAGCACCGCACTCAGCACCCCGCTCAGCAGGGCCGCAAAGAGCAGCACAGCCCTCAGCCGGACGAGTTGAGCGGCGTGCGCTGCCTGAATGACGTGAATCCAGTCGTGCGACTGCGTGTTCAGGTACGCCGCCTCGTTGAGTGTCGCGCGGAGGAACTGATGCCGCCTGCTGGCGTCCGCCGCATTCAGCGCCTGCCGAAACAGTCGGAGGACGGTCGCCAGGCGCGCGTCTCCTTCCGCCTCCACTTCCCGCAGGTCCGGGAACTCTGCTGCGTTCTCCAGGCTGGAGAGGGCCTGATCCCCCAGGCGCTGCAGTTTGGCGGGCGGCGTTGCGGAGTCCAGATCGGCGAGCGTGTACGCCACGATCTTGTTGATGAGGCCCTGGTACGAGAAACCCGTCCATGAGACGTTCGGGTCGGTCAGCACACGCAGGATCGGCGTAAACCCACTCATGAGCAGCAGGACAGTCAGCACGAGAGGGATGAAGGCAATCAGCGGGTCTGGCGGATTCCGCCACTTTGAAACCGATTCACGTACGACCTCTCCGGCCCGAAGACGCGTTCCGGGTCCGGCGGCTCGACCGCTCATGGCGCGGTTTTCATGGACCTCGAAAACCAGACCCATTGCGCGTAAATCTGTTTGAGTTCAGGATGGTCACCGTTCGGCAGTACCACCATCAGTGGCCCCTTGTGCGCCGTGCTGATCTCGTGCCCGTCCTCCTCGTATGCCAGCATCGTCGGGTACGGCATGTACATGCCTTTCGGTACCGTGGAGGCGAAGTCGTCGTCCGCGATTATCCTCAGGTCCTGGCCGTTCAGTCCGGCGCGGTCCGCGAGGTCGCGCAGGGGCACGCCGGTGTACTCGAAGGTGCGCTTCAGCTGCGGCTGGGTGGCGGTGTAGCGTACGGCGGGCATGGCGCGCAGCTGCGCCATCGTGAAGCGCTGGGTGCCGCTGGGGCCGGTGATCTCGAAGGCGGTCTCTTCACCCGTGGCGGGGGGGGGCGCCGTGAGCTGGCCGTGCAGGTACTGGAATTCGGGGGTGGCCGGCGTCTGTCCTTTCCACCAGAGGGCGCCACCGATGGCGCTGGCGGCCACGGCAGCGGCGATCAGCAGCGGCAGGGGTCGGGAGCGGCGGGTGGTGGGGCCATGGTTGTCGGGGAACACGCCAGAGTTTAGCGTCACGTGAAGGTTGCATCAATGAGAATGTGCGTTCCTTTACGCGGGACTCAGCCGGACGCGGGTGTTGTGGAAGGTGCTGCCGCCGCCCAGGTCGGTGAGCGTCTGGGCGGTGAGGGCGTTGATGCTCGTGCCGTCCGGGGCGGACAGGCCCCACCACGTGCCTTCCACCACCACCACGCCCGGCTGGACGTCTTCCGTGACGCGCACGCGGCGCTGCACCTCGCCCTGTTCGCTGCGGATGCGTGCGAGCTGCGCGTCCTGCACGCCTGCCGCCCGCGCGTCGTGCGGGTGCACCATGACGTGCGGTTCGTTCCCCTCGGCGCGCGTGAGGTGGGGGACGTTGCCGTACGTGCTGTTCATGAAGTGGTGCGCGGGCGGCGTGAGGAGCCGCAGCGGGTACTGCGGCGTGAGCTGGGCCTGCACGGGGCGGTGTTCGGGGACGGGCGTGAACATCACGCGGCCGGACGGTGTGCCCGCCCCGTCCCGGTACGGCAGGAATCCCGCCTGCGTGCCTTCCGCATGCAGGCCAGGGAGGTTCAGGGGTACGCTGCCCTCGGCGCGCAGGCGGTCCGGCGTGACGCCCTGCAGGTACGGGTGTGGCGTGTCCAGCAGGGCCGCGAGCAGGTCGTCCATGCTCCAGTACAGTTCCGGCGTCTGCAGGCCCAGTCGCCGCCCGAGTTCCGCGAACACCCAGGAGTTCGGCCGCGCCTCACCCGGCGCGGGCAGCGTGGCGGGGTTGTACCCGAGCGAGTGGTGCCCGTAACTGGTGTACACGTCGGCGTGCTCCACGAAGGTCGTGGCGGGCAGCACGTAGTCCGCGAGGCGGGCCGTTTCGGTCATGGCCTGCTCCAGCACCACCATCATCAGGTCGTCGCGCCGCATGCCGGCCTGCACGCGGGCGCTGTCGGGCGCGACGACGGCGGGGTTGGTGTTGTACACGAACAGCGCGTGGATGCCCGCGTCCGGCGCGAGGGCGCCCGCGAGTTCGTTCATGTTGACGTGCCGCGCGTCCGGGGTCACGAGGTGGGCCGCGCCGAGCCGTTCTCGGTTCAGGGCGAAGGCACCGGACGTGCTGAGCGTGCAGCCGCCGCCGCGCCGCCGCCAGTCGCCCGTCACGGCGGGCAGCAGGGTCACGGCGCGCAGGGCCGTCCCGCCGTTCTCGTGGCGCGTCATGCCGTACCCCACCCGGATGTACGTGGGGCCGTGCTCACCCATCGCGCTGGCCAGTTCGGCGATCTCGTGCACGCTCAGGCCGGTCAGTTCGGCCGTGCGTTCCAGCGTGTAGGGCTCGGCCGCCTCGCGGAACTCGGCGAAGCCCTCGGTCGCTTCCGCGATGTACGTCTCGTCGTGCCAGCCGTGCGTCACGATCTCGCGGGCGAGCCCCAGGGCGAGGGCGGCGTCCGTGCCGGGCTTCAGTTTCAGGTGCGTGTCCGCGAAGCGCGAGGTGCGGTTGCGGTACGGGTCGACGTGCCAGATGCGCGCGCCGTTCCGGCGGGCCTGCGTCAGCCACGGCGTGAGGTGACTGTTGGTGCTGAGGCTGTTGATGCCCCACAGCACGATCGTCCGCGCGTGCGGCACGTCGCCGGGGTCCACGCCGTACCGCGCGCCGTACCCGAGGCTCCACGCGGCCGTCCCGGCAGTCGCGCAGATCGTCTCGTCCAGCTCGCAGGCACCCAGCGCGCGGAAGAAGCTGTGCACGTGCGTCCCTTCGCGCAGGCCCATCGTCCCGGCGTAGTTGTACCGCAGGACCGCGCTCGGCCCGTGGTTCGCCAGGACGCCTTTCAGGCGCTCGGCGATCTCGTCCAGTGCCGTGTCCCAGCTGACGCGCACCAGCGTCCCGTCCGCGCCCTTGCCGCCCACGCGCTTGAGGGGGTACAGCGGCCGTTCCGGGTGGTTCTGGCGGGCCGGATAGTGCACGGTTTTCGCGCACGCGAAGCCTCGGGTGGTGGCGTGGTCCGGGTCGCCCGTCACTTTGCTCATGCGTTCCGTGCCGTCCTCGGCGCGCTGCAGGGTGATCTTCAGGCGGCAGGCGTCCGGGCAGTCGAGCGGGCAGGTGAGGGTCACGTCGCGGGTGGAGGGCAGCGCGGTCATGCGGTCAGTGTAGGGTGCCGCGCCGCACGCCGGGCCAACCGTGCCACAAACACCAGCCGCGCCACGAACGCCAGCCGCGCACCCGATGGACGCGCCCCGCGCCGGAAGGACCGGAACGGGGCGGGGGAGGGGAGGCCGGACGGCCCGGCGTCAGTCCTCGGTGCTGAGGACCGCCAGGAACGCTTCCTGCGGCACTTCGACCGTGCCGATCTGCTTCATGCGCGCCTTGCCTTTCTTCTGCTTGTTCAGCAGTTTCTTCTTGCGGCTGATGTCGCCGCCGTAGCACTTGGCGAGCACGTCCTTGCGGTACGCCTTGACGGTGGCGCGCGCGATGATCTTCCCGCCGATCGCGGCCTGCACCGGCACCGCCCACATCTGACGCGGGATGACTTCCGACATCTTGTCCACGATCTTGCGGCCCAGGCTGTACGCCTTGTCCTCGTGCACCACCACGGCCAGCGCGTCCACGATCTCGTTGTTCACGTAGATGTCGACCTTGCGCAGGTCGCCCTCGCGGTAGTCGATGATCTCGTAGTCCATGCTGGCGTACCCGCGCGAGATGCTCTTGAGGCGGTCGTGGAAGTCGTACAGGATTTCCGCGAACGGCACCTGATAGATCAGTTCCACGCGCTTGCCGACGTAGTTCATGGTGACCATGCTGCCCCGGCGTTCCTGCAGCAGCTGCATCACGGCCCCGACGTGCTCCTCGGGCAGCATGACGCTCATCTTGATGTACGGTTCCTCGACCTTCTCCATGCGGTCGCGGGTGGGGAACTGCGCGGGGTTCTGCGTCTCGATGATCTCGCCGTCCGTCATGGTGAGGCGGTAGATGACGGCGGGCGCCGTGGCGATCAGGTCGAGGTCGAACTCGCGCTCCAGGCGTTCCTGCACGATCTCGGCGTGCAGCAGGCCCAGGAAGCCGCAGCGGAAGCCGAAGCCGAGCGCTTCGGACGTTTCCGGCTCGAAACTGAAGGCCGCGTCGTTCAGCTTCAGGCGTTCGAGCGCCTCGCGCAGCTTGCGGTAATCCTCGGTGTCGGTGGGGTACAGGCCCGAGAACACGACCGGCTGCGCGGGTTTGAAGCCGGGGAACGGTTCGGTGGTCGGGAAGTCCGTGCGGGTGATGGTGTCGCCCACCTGCGCGTCCTGAATGTCGCGGATCCCGGCCGCGATCCAGCCGACCTCGCCCGCCTCGAGGCTCTGGCCGACGATCAGGCCGGGCGAGAAGGTGCCGAGGCGGTCCACCTCGAAGTTCTTGCCGTTCGAGAAGAGGTTGATGCGGTCCTTGGGGCTGACCTTGCCTTCCAGCACGCGCACGAACAGCAGCACGCCCTGGTACGCGTCGTACACGCTGTCGAAGATCAGGGCCTTGAGGGGCGCGTCGGCGCTGCCGCTCGGGGCGGGGATGCGCTGCACGATCGCTTCGAGAATCTCGGGGATGCCCGCGCCGGTCTTGCCGGACGCGAAGATGGCGTCCTCGGCGGGAATGCCGACCACTTCCTCCATCTCCTGCGCGGCCCCTTCCGGGTCGGCGGCGGGCAGGTCGATCTTGTTCACGACCGGGATGATCTCCAGGCCCGAGTCGATGGCGAGGTACGCGTTCACGATGGTCTGCGCCTCGACGCCCTGCGAGGCGTCCACGAGCAGCAGCACGCCCTCGCAGGCGGCCAGGGAGCGGCTCACCTCGTACCCGAAGTCCACGTGGCCGGGCGTGTCGATCAGGTTGAAGATGTATTCCTCACCTGCGCCCTCGCCGACCGATTCGGGCCGCGTGTACTTCAGGCGCACCGGGGTGCTCTTGATGGTGATGCCGCGTTCCCGTTCGAGTTCCAGCGTGTCGAGCGTCTGGTCGCGCTTGTCACGTTCGCCCATCGCCCCCAGACTTTCCAGGATGCGGTCGGCAAGGGTGCTCTTGCCGTGGTCGACGTGCGCGATGATGGAAAAATTCCTGAACTTCACGCCCTGCAGTCTAACGGTCGGGGCGGGCACAGAATAGGAGCGTGTGCGGCCCGGTGGGGGTGAGGCACTTCGTGGCCTGCGCCGCACTGTGAGACGGTCCCGGTCTTCACATTGACTGTCCTCTCACGCGCCCTATACCTGCGCTGTGGGGCGGTCCGGCAGGCTGTGGGCACACCACCACGCCTGGGAGGGCCACATGAGCGAATACCAGCAGGATCTCTTCCGTTACGTCGCCGAGGAGTTCGCCGAGGACTACGAGCAGGGTGAACTGCCGCGCCGGGAGTTCCTGCGCCGCAGCGTGCTGCTGGGCGGCTCCGTGCCGGGCGCGCGCCTGCTGCTCGCGACGCTGGGCGTCACGGGCGTCAGCGCCGCCGAACTTGCCGCCGCGCAGACGGCCGCGCCGCAGAACGAGGCCGCGACGAACAGTTACCACGTCGATCCGGCCGACACGGCCCTCGACGCGGGCCCCGTCACGTACGAGGCGCTCGGCCGCACGAACTACGCGTACCTCGCGCGGCCGAAAGGCATCGCGAGCGCGCCCGTCGTGATGATCATCCACGAGAACAAGGGCCTGCAGCCGCACATCGAGGACGTCGCGCGCCGCATGGCGAAGGCCGGGTACATCGCGCTCGCGCCGGACTTCGTGTCGATCGATCCCGGCAGTCGGGACGGCGGCAGCCGCAAGTACACCGACATCGCGCAGATCTCCGCGATCATCGCGAAGCTCGCGCCGACCGACTCGGCCGCGCACGGCGTGGAGGCCGCGAAGTTCCTGAAGGCGCAGCCGGGCGCGCAGGCGGAGCATTTCGGGATGGTGGGCTTCTGCTGGGGCGGCGGGATGACGTGGACGCTCAGTACCCTCCTGCCGGACCTCAAGGCCGCCGTGCCCTTCTACGGCCCGTCGCCGTCCTTCACGGACATCCCGAAGATCAGGGCGGCCGTGCTCGGCATCTACGGCGGGCTGGACGCCCGCATCACCGGCAACGCGCCCGCCACGGACCAGGCCCTCACGGCGGCCGGTGTGCGGCACGAGTTCAAGGTGTACGACGGCGCGAACCACGCCTTCCACAACGACACGGGCGCCAATTACAACCGCGTGGCCGCCGAGAACGCCTGGGCCAGCACCCTGATCTGGCTGCGCGCCAACCTGTAACCGCCAGTCCCGGTCGCCGGAAACCCCTCCCGAATTTGAAGTGCCCCGGTGGGTGGGAACACTCCCGCCCGCCGGGGCGCTCTGCCGTGGGTCGTCAGTCCAGCAGATCGAGGGTCTGCGCCGCGAAGGTCCGCAGGCAGGCGTTCAGATCCCGGATGCGTTCCGCTCGCGGTTCGCCCTGCGGGGTGAGGTACAGGCCCGCGTTGATCTCCAGCCCGAAGGCGGGCAGGTCCGGGCGGCCGTAGCGGGCGCTGAGGTCGTCGGTGGTCCACGGGTCGCCCACGGCGACGCGCGTCACCTCGGCGTCCTGCAGGACGGGCGCGAAGCTGCGTTCGGCCAGGTCGCGCAGCGGGCCGTGCAGCGCGGCGGGGAAGGTGGGGTGTTCGCCCTCGCCGAGCATCAGCGTGAGGGCGGGGCGCGGCTGGCCGTGGTCCGGGCCGAGCGGCGGGCCGTACATGCTCATGCTGTGCCCGACGAGCAGCAGGCGCGTGCCGGGCAGTTCGGCGCGGACCTGCGCGTCGAAGCTGTCCCAGTAGCGGCGCAGGCGCGTGTCCGTGTCGGGCTGCGTGCCGTGCGGGTAGAGGGGCGTGCGGTCGAAGCCGGTGCGTTTCACGACGCCGTTGTCGCTGTCGTCGCCGCGTTCGCGGTTGAGGTCCACCACGAAACGGCTCCACGGGGCGTTGAGGGTCCTGGCTTCCGGCAGCAGGAACAGCAGGTCGGTGTACGGGTCGCCGTCCAGGAAGATGCGGCGCTGCGCGGCCTCGCGTCTGCGCGTGTCGAAGATGTCGTCGCCGATCATCTGGTGCAGGACGGGTGCGGGCAGCTGGCCGGAGCTGTGGGGCGTCAGGAGGAGCAGCGGCAGGGTCATGCGTCACTGTACCGGCTGCGGCGGGGCGGGGAAGGTGGCCCCTCCGGGTGGGTGGTCTTGCCCTTCAGCTGGCCTGCTGGGGTTGCAGGGCGGCGAGTGGGGGGCTGCCGGCGCGGTGGCCTTTCTGGCAGGCGTGGCACCAGTAGGCCTGGTCGCCGTCGCGGGTGTCGTACAGGTCGAGGGGGCGGTGGCAGTCGGGGCAGACGTGCATCAGGCCGCGTCCGCTGGCCGGGTACGGCTCCGGCGCCTCCCTCGCTCCCTTGCGTATCTTGCGGGTCATATTCTGACACTAGCAGATCGGAGGCGCGGTGGCATGTGAGCCGCCCCATCATCCCGCCCCCGCCGCGCAGACGGGCCCACCCGCCCCCGTGGGAGCGAACGGACCCGCGTGATCCGGCCGAGTGCTCCTCGGCTGGACGTTCTTCGGCGCGTTATTCGGCGACGGCGGTTTCCCGCTCCGTGCCCTTCTCGCCGTCCTTCTCGCCCACCCGGCGCCGCTGGCGCAGCATGGCAGGCTCCTTGTCCAGATCGAACACGAAATGCCTCGGCTTGCGCTCGCGCAGCCACGTCTCCAGCGCCACCAGCCGGGGCCGGAAGCGCAGGAACTCCCGCAGCTGCCGCAGCGGAATGAACTTCGCCTCCTGCACCTCCCGGTCCGGGTCGCGCGGGCCGATCACGCCGCCCGTCTCGCGCCCGAGGTAGAAGAACTGGATGTGGTGCCCCCACGTCTTCGCCTGGAACTCCACCACGAACGCCAGTTCGCGCACCTCGACGTGCAGGCCCGTCTCCTCGTACGTCTCGCGGATCGCGCCCTGCTGCACGAGCTCGCCCGCGTCCAGCCCGCCTTTCGGGAGGCTCCAGCGGCCCTTCTCGCGCACCATCAGGATCTCGTCGCCGCGCAGCACGATGCAGCCCACCCCGATGCGCGGCTCGGCCGGCGGCTTCTTCGGCGCGCGTTTCGGGCCGGGCTGACGCCCGCGCCGTCCCGCCTGCCCGGTACTCTGTCCCCCGTTCGGCACGGGAGCGGGCACGGCGGGCACCGGGGCCGCTGGTGCCTGCTGCGGGCTGCGTGGGGTGCTGCTGCGGCGACGGCGACGGCGACGTCCGGCGCCCGCCGCCTGCGGTTGTTTCTGTTCCTCGCTCATACGCCCCCCCTGCTGATGCCGCTCATACGCCTTCCGGGGCCAGATCGTTGAACCGGACGTGTGAACTGTGGAACTGCAACTTCACCGTGCCGACGGGACCGTTGCGCTGCTTGCCGATGATGATCTCCGCGATGCCCTGCTGGTCCGTCTCCTTGTTGTAGTACTCGTCGCGGTAGATGAACATCACGATGTCCGCGTCCTGCTCGATGGCGCCCGACTCGCGCAGGTCCGACAGCATCGGCCGGTGGTTGGGCCGCTGCTCAACCGCGCGGGACAGCTGCGACAGCACGATGATCGGGACCTCCATCTCGCGCGCGATGCCTTTGAGGCTGCGCGAGATCAGGCTGATCTCCTGCTGGCGGTTCTCGTTGCCGCCGCTGCCGCTCTTGCTGCCGCTCATCAGCTGCAGGTAGTCGATGACCACCAGGCCGAGCTGGCCGTGCTGCGCGGAGATGCGCCGCAGTTTGCTGCGCAGCGCGTTCACGGTCAGGTCTGGCTCGTCGTCGATCACCATCGGCGCTTCGGCGAGGCGGCCCGCGGCGTGCGCGAGGCGCTCGAAGTCCCGTTCGCCCAGCTGGCCGCTGCGGATGCGGTTCATGTCGACGCGGCCCTCGCTGCACAGCATGCGCAGCGCGAGCTGCACGGCGGGCATTTCGAGGCTGAACACCGCGACGACCTTCTCGCCGCGCAGCGCGACGTTCTGCGCGATGGACAGCGCGAAGGCCGTCTTGCCCATGCTGGGGCGGGCCGCGAGGACGTTCAGGCTGCCCTTCTGCAGGCCGGAGATCTGCTCGTCGAGGTCGCGGAAGCCGCTCGCCACGCCGTCCGGGATGCCCTTGTTGCTGTGCAGCAGCGTGATGTACTCGAAGGTGTCGTGCACCACGTCACCCATCGCCTGGGTGGCCTCGCTGCTCTTCTTCTGCTCGGCCACCTCGAAGATGAGCTTCTCGCTGCGGTCGAGCAGGTCTTCGAGCGGCAGCTGCGCCTCGTACGCGAGCTGCATCACGCGGCCCGACGCCTGGATCAGGGTGCGGAGCGTGTGCTTCTCCTGCACGATCCGGGCGTAGTGCTCGGCGTACGCGGCGGTCGGCACCTGTTCGGACAGGCCGATCAGGTAGCTCAGGCCGCCCACCTCGTCGAGCTGGTTCAGGCGGCGCAGCTCGTCGCTGAGCGTGACGAGGTCGACCGGCTCGCCGCGTTCCTGCAGGCCGCGCATGCAGCTGAAGATCTTGCGGTGGCCCTCGCGGTAGAACATCTCGGACACCACGCTGTCACCCAGCTGGATCAGGGCGTCGTTGTCGAGCAGGACGCTGCCGAGCACCGAGATCTCGGCGTCGTTGTTGTGTGGGGGAATGCGGGGGGTACTTTCCATGTCGGCGGCGTGGCCTCCTCACGCCTCCACACGGACCCGCCCGGTCCGGGCGCGGCGACAGGCCACGCTGGACGACGGCAGGTCCGGCGGAGGGGAACGATTTGGGGAACCGTGCCCCCTGCCCGGCAGGGCCGTGGGGGCGGGTCCCGGTGGGCCGGGTACGCAACCTGCTGGCTGCCCCCGGCCTGACCTGTGGGCATGATAGCAGGGGGGAGGGACCGCCTCGCCGCGCCCGGCCGTGCGGGCGGCGTCAGGTGGGCTGCGTGCGCTCCTGCAGCACGCGCAGGCCCGCGACCTTCACGAGCAGCTTCTTCTGGCCCGCGCCCCGGAAGTACACCAGGGCGGTGCGCGCGTCGCCGCTGCCGCTGCCGCCCACCCAGTGCCCCTCCCCGAAGCTCGGGTGGTGCAGCCGCATCGGTCCGAGGCTGCTCACGGCCCGCTGGATCTCGCGGCTCGGGATGCCCAGCCGCGCGCTCACTTCCGGCAGGGACAGGCCGTACAGGTCCAGCCACTCGCGCGCCTGCAGCGGCCAGTCGCTGTCCGGGACGGGCGGCGGGGGCGGCGCGTCCGGCGTGTCTTCTCCTGGGGCGGGCGTGAGGCCCAGCAGGTCCTGCAGGTACTGGCGGGTGGCAGCCTTGCTGGTCGGTCGCCGCTCGCCGCTCGGGTAGAAGGGCGACGCGCAGCGGCTCACGGACGTGCACGCGTAACAGCCGTCCTGACAGCAGGTCTTCTGGCACAGGTCCAGCGCGCGGCGCAGCAGTTCGTCCATCTGCTCGTACGCGCGGCGCGTGACGCCCAGCCCGCCCTTCCAGTCGTCGTACAGGAAGAAGTACGTGGGTTTCCCGTCCCGGAACGCGCCCGCCAGGTCGTTCCCGTCGCAGGCGACGCGTTCGGGGATGAGTTTCTGCAGCAGGTGCTTCAGGGTGTGCGCGACGGCGTCCGGCATGCTGCTGGCGCGCGCGTCCACGCCGACCTCCAGTGCGCGCGTGTGCAGCGGCTCCAGTTCGGTCGGCGTGTCGAACAGGTGCTCGGACAGCTTGTGGTCCTGCATGCGGTCCTGAATGCGGCCCCCGCAGGCGCGGCACTGCCGTTCGTGCAGGGTCGGTTCGCGGTCGCAGCCGGTGCACACGCGTTCGAACACCGTCTTCAGCAGCGTGTACCCGGTGTAGCGGCGCTGTACCGTGACCTCGCCGTGCCGGAACACGAGCGGTCCGCGGTGCTGCCACTCGCCCATCTGCTGCGTCTGGATGCTCGCGCCGTACAGGCCGCGCGTGGTGACGCCCGACGCCTGCGTCTTCTCGACCAGGATCGCGGTCCCGTCCCGGTGCGGCACCCAGCGCGTCACGCGGTACCCCTGTCCTTCCTGCTCGAACATGGCGTCCACGTGCTTCTCGGTGAGCGCGTAGTGCTGCGCGGGGCTTTCCAGCGGCGCGTGGAAGCTCGCTGCGCCGTACTTCTGCCACGCGTCTTCCTCCACCACGTGGTATTTGGCGCTGCCCTCGCCGCGCAGGTTCCAGTGGCGGGGCGAGGCGTGCCCCGGCCCTTCCAGGCCTGCCACCATCCGTTCGAAGGCCGCGCGTTCGGCGTGCCGTGGGGCCAGGAAGGGGTTCGCGGCTTCCACCACGGCCCGTTCGGTCGGGCCGGTCAGCAGTTCCCGGAAGTTCCCGGCGTTGCTGTAAAAGGCGTCCACCGGGTGCGGCAGGCCCCGGTCGTCGAGGGCAGGCAGGTACAGCACCAGGCCGGGCGACACGCGGCCCGCGCGGCCCGCCATCTGCCGGAACGCCATGCGCGTGCCGGGATACCCGTCCAGGATCACGACCTCCAGGTCCCCGATGTCCACGCCGGCCTCCAGGGCGTTCGTGGCGAACATCACGCCGCTGCCCGCCCGCCGGAACTCGTTCAGGCGGCCCTCGCGGTCGCTGGTGCCGGACATGTACAGGTGCGCGTGCCCGGCGTACTGCGCGCTCGCCCGGTACGTGCCGTACAGCCGCGCGGCCCGCGACCGCCCCCGGAAGAACGCGAGGACCTTCAGGTCGCGGCGCACGCTGGCCTGCATCACGCCGTCCCAGAAGCGGCGCGGCTGCCCGCCGTGGTCGGCCAGCACGTAGCGTTTCCCGTGCCGTCCCGCGCCGGACTCGCTGACCTCCTGCACGTCCACGCCCGCCAGTTCCCGAGCGAACTGCGCCGGGTTGCCGATGGTGGCGGTGCTCAGCAGCACCTGCGGGGCGGGCCGTCCGTCCCGGGCGAGCAGCGCGGCGCTCAGGTCCAGCAGGCGGCGCAGCATGCCCGCCACCTCGCTGCCGAACCCGCCCCGGTACGTGTGCGCCTCGTCCAGCACCACCACCGACAGGCGACTCAGGAAGCGCTGCACGCCCGGCTGCGTCAGGGCCCAGTGCAGCTTGTCGGGCGTGGCCGTCACCATGCGCACGCCGGGCCGGAACACGTCGCCCGCCTGCGCGTTCCCGTGAAATTCCCCGATCTCCCAGTCGAAGCCGCCCGCGTCCCGGAACGCGCCGAGCTTCGCGCGCTGGTCCTGCCCGAGCGCCACGAGCGGGTACAGGAACAGTGCCGTCGCCTCCGGGTCCTGCTCCAGCCGTTCGAAGACCGCCGGGAAGAACGCGCCGGTCTTGCCGCTCGCGGTGGGCGTGGTCACGATCACGTGCTCGCCCGACCGCATGCGCCGGTACGTTTCCGCCTGGTGGCTGTACACCTGCGGGAACCCGAAACCGCGCCGCACCGCGTCCGACCAGCCGAGAGACGCGGCCTGCACCAGTTGCGGCTCGCCCGGCTCCTCCTCGTGCAGCGTGGCGGCCCCCCCGCCCAGCACGTCCCGCAGGAAGGCGTCCAGGTGGGCGGCGGACTTGGGCATCACGGGAAGTGTAGAGCGGGGCCGCGCCGCGCACGGCTCAGCACGTCACACTGCGCCGCTCATGCCGCCGGGGCGGGGGAGAGGTGGTGGGCAGAGCAGGGCGGCAGCTTGACTGAAACGACGTTCTGGAGGCGATTTTCCTGCCCTCGGCATTCTGCCCTTCTCTTGCCTCAATGCTCCATTCAGGAGGGGTGCTTGACAGTTGGCGGGGTGTCCTGTATCTTTTCTGAGCCTCCGAGCGAGGCAGGCCAGCGAAAGCGCCGAGAGGCGAAGTCAACGGCGGGTTGAATGACAGTCGAGGATGTGTGAGAGCAGGACACTCCGACAGGGGTGAGCAGCGGGTCACTCCCCCGAGTGATCTCCAGATTGCTGAACAGATCCGGTCTTAGCCACCGGGTCGAACACTGGTCCTCACGGACCACGGTCCCACCGGGACCACGAACTCTTCGGAGTTCAACACCATGCAAGGCATGGACAAACCTATCAATACCGGTCTTCTGACTGTGTTGAACCATTTTATGGAGAGTTTGATCCTGGCTCAGGGTGAACGCTGGCGGCGTGCTTAAGACATGCAAGTCGAACGAGAGAGCTTGCTCTCTAGTG